>JBATJF010000473.1:0-3017 GCA_049668345.1 Gammaproteobacteria bacterium | reverse complement strand
GCATGGTGTACAACGGCATGGGTACGGCACAGCTGGAACGGCTGGATGCCTTCGAAAACGATTTCTACGTGCGCCGGCGTGGGGTGGTGAGCGGCGCGGACGACCGACCGCTGCAGGCGTGGGCCTACGTGGTGCGTTCCGAGGACCGTGCGGTACTCACGGACGAGCACTGGGACCGCGGCCTGTTCGAGTTGCTGCACCTGCAGGCGTTTCTGCGCAAGGTCACGGGCTGACGCGATGGGCGCCGGCAAGCTGCTGATTGCCATTGGCGTGCTGCTGGTCGTGCTGGGCCTGGTATTCAGCTACGCGCCCGGCCTGTTCGGCTGGTTCGGACACCTGCCCGGCGATATCCGCCGGGAAGGGGAGCACGGTACCGTGTTCATCCCGATCACCTCGATGCTTGTGATCAGCATCGTGCTGAGCATCCTCCTCAATCTGTTTTTCCGACGCTGACACGCCGGCAGGCAGACATTGCCTGGAACCTGGGAGCCTGTCCGAGTGATCATGTTGCTGCTGCGGCGGTGGGAAACCGGCCCATTTTTACGATCCTTCTCGTCAAATAGAACCCGCTATTCTCCTCGAATGATCGCAAAACTGTCCTCGCTTTCCCACTCGCCTCGCTACGCACAGATTACTCGGACAGGCTCCTAGCCACGGAAAACACGGAATGCATTTGTTCGTTCTGTGTCATTCCGTGGCTATTATCCATGGCCCATGCCTGCAGGAGCGGACCGCGTCCGTGATCATTTTACATACGGGAAAGATCGCGCATGCGATGCGCTCCTGCACATAACCGCGACCCGCATTTCATTTTTCCGTGTTCTTCCGTGGATTCCGTGGCCCGCTCCTCCCTGATAGATTCTGCAGGGGCACGCCGTCAACGTTTCCGGTGCGTAAAACGCACCCTACGCCTGCATTTATTATTCCGTGTCCTTCCGTGTGGTTCCGTGGCCATTATCATCGCGCGATGTCCAGGAGAAGGTGAGACCATTTTTACGGGCATAGCCCGGGTCGAGAGGCTGGCCTGGGCCATGTGCGGTAACGGCCATGAGATGTGCTCCCGCCCTCAATAGAGAGTGTAGGGTGCACTTCGTGCACCGTTTCCGGTGCGTAAAACGCACCCTACATATTCATTTTTCCGTGTTCTTCCGTGGATTCCGTGGCCGTCATCCTTCTCGCAGACCAGCGCCCGAAAACAGCTTTCACTCCCACGGCTACCTGGCGGGCTGGCCAATGCGGCCACGGCGACTTCGTGAGCTTTGCCGCGGGGCCCGGCTGCGTCCCGGACATAACCGTGATGCACGCAAGCGCTATTCGTTCAATGCCTGATAGTAACCCGGCAACATATTGAAAATTAAGATAATAAATATGCGGGTCGTATGCGCGATGCACGTCTGGAATGTGTGGCGCATTCCCTCTAATATGGGGGCGACCGGGACACGCGATCGCCTGCAGTCCCGATAACCGAACAGGAGCATACAATGACCTATTGCGTGGCAATTGCAACCGAAGACGGCCTGGTGTTCTGCTCGGATTCGCGCACCAGCGCCGGCTCCGACATGCTGTCGTCCTACAGCAAGATGCACGTGTTCACGCCGGCGCCGGACCGGTTGTTTGTGCTGCTGACGGCGGGCAATCTCGCCACCACCCAGGCCATCGTCAGCCGCATCGAACACGAGCTGAACGAACCCGATATGGCCAACCTGCGCAACTGCAAAAGGATGGTCGATGCCGCCAAGTACATCGGCATGGTGAGCCGCCAGGAACAGACGGATGCGCAGTCCTCCACGTCCAAAACCGGTGTCGATACCTCGGCCTCGCTGTTGCTGGGCGGCCAGATTCGTGGTGGCGAGATGGCCATCTTTTTGATCTACCCGGCCGGCAATTTCATCACCGACTCGGACGAGAACCCGTTTCTGCAGATCGGTGAAAGCAAGTACGGCAAGCCGATCCTGGACCGTATCCTGACCCGCAAGACCTCGCTGGAAGATGCCGCGCGCTGCGCCGTCGTGTCCATGGACTCGACAATCCGTTCCAATGCGACGGTGGGGCCGCCGATCGAGCTGCTGGTATACGAGGACAATACCTTCGAAAGCGACCATTACCTGCGCTTCGAGGAGGATGACGATTACCTGCGTGCCGTCCGCCAGAGCTGGAATGAATCGCTCAAGGAGGCATTTTCCGGGTTGCCGCAGCTGGATTGGGAACAGCGCACCACGCCTGCCAACGTCCTGCCGCTGGCACAGGAGACCAAGCACAAGCGTTGACCGTTTTTCTTCCCGGAGTCACCGTGGCCATGGACGGGCTCTGCGAGCCTACACGTAATAGATGCACCTATAGGAGCGGACCCCATCCGCGATCTTTTTAATACCCCATCGCGCATGAGATACGCTCCTGTCCCAGCAGGCGGTGCAGGGGCACGCCGTTGCCGGTGCCGGTGCGTAAAACGCAGCCTACGCCTGCCTTTGTTTTTCCGTGTTCTTCCGTGTGGTTCCGTGGCCATTATGATTCAGACAAACAGGCGTACCTGCAGGAGCGGACCGCGTCCGCGATCATTTCATGACCACAGGAATTTCGCGTGCCGGGAGCGGCATGCACGGCAATGCCTTATTCGCCGGCCTCGGGATCGAACCAGGTGTGGTTGATGGCGTTGTGTACGTTGTCCAGCATGAGCTGCAGGTCATCGATGAAGGTGTGCAGCGTGGCGTTTTTTAGCATGGCCGGGTCGGCCTCGTCCAGTGCCTGTTTGACGCTGGCGATGGCCGCGAGCGGTTCCTTGTTGCGTGGCAGCAAGCCGAGACTGGTGTCTATCTCATTGAGCGTGTGCGCCAGCGCGCGCGGAAATATCTTGCTATCGAGCAGGAAATGCAGCACATCCTCCGGGTTGACGTTGCGGCGCACGCTGAGCCGGTACATCTGGTAGGCGCTGAGCGACTTGAGCACGCTGACCCACAGCACATTGCGATAGGGCAGTATTTCCTCCCTGTCGCCCATCAGCCGGGCCGAGGCGGTATCGA
>JBATJF010000472.1:0-5841 GCA_049668345.1 Gammaproteobacteria bacterium | reverse complement strand
TTTCGAGCGCAATCACCTCACCGACACGCAGGTCGGCCAGCCCCGCGCCCAGGCGCTCGACCGAGTCGACCTCCAGACCGGCCATGGTCAGCAGTGCAACCAGTTCGTCGGTCGAAACCGGCGGGTTAACCCATTCCCGCAGCCATTGTTCGCTGAATTTCATAATTGCTATGTCTTAAACCAATAAAATCTCGCGCACGTCTACATGGATGCAGGAGGTAGAACAACGCATGGAGCGGTTGCCGAGAGACGCAAAGGATGCAGAGAAAACCAGTCTCCTTTACGCTTACCCCGACATCCCCTCCCCCTCAGGGGGAGGGTCAGGGAGAGGGGATCAAAAACCTTCATTTGCCTGTTTATATCCCCTCTCCCTGTCCCTCTCCCTGCGGGAGAGGGAACGATATGCCTTTCAGTCGTGCGGCATGTATTTACTTCATTCATCTCTGCGCCCTGTGTGGCAGATATCATCAGTTAAACTGTTCCAGAAAACTTAAATCGTTCTCGAAGAACAGGCGCAGGTCGTTCACGCCGTAGCGCAGCATGGCGAGGCGTTCGACACCCATGCCGAAGGCAAAGCCGGTGTAGCGCTCGTTGTCGATACCGACATTCTCGAAGACGCGCGGATGCACCATGCCGCAGCCCAGCACCTCCAGCCAGCCACTCTGCTTGCAGACGCGGCAACCACTGCCCGAACACATCACGCACTGGATATCCACCTCGGCAGACGGCTCGGTGAACGGGAAATACGACGGCCGGAAACGCACGTCGAGATCGGCGCGCTCGAAGAACGCGCGCAGGAATTCATACAGCAGCCCGCGCAGGCTGGCGAAGCTTGCCGACTCGTCCACCACCAGGCCCTCCACCTGGTGAAACATCGGGGTGTGCGTCAGGTCGGAGTCACAGCGGTAGACGCGCCCCGGCGCGATGACGCGCAGCGGCGCCGCGCTTTCTTCCATGACGCGCACCTGCACCGGCGAAGTGTGCGTGCGCAACAACGTGTGCGCATCGAAGTAGAAGGTGTCGTGCATGGCGCGTGCCGGGTGGTGGTCCGGGATATTCAGCGCGCCGAAATTATGGTGATCATCCTCGATCTCGGGACCTTCCGCGACCGTGAAACCGAGCGGCCTGAACAGCGCCTCGATGCGGCGCATGGTCAAGGTCACCGGATGCAGACCGCCCGCGGCCTGGCCGCGTCCCGGCAGGGTGACATCGATTCTTTCCCCGGCGAGCTGTGCATCCAGTGCCGCGGACTGCAGGATTTCGCGACGCGCCTCGAGCACCGCCTGCACATTCTGCTTGACGCGATTGATCTCCTGACCGGCCGCCGGACGATCCGCGGCCGGCAACCTGCCGAGCTGCTTGAGCTGCTCGGTCAGCAGCCCCTTCTTGCCGAGGTAACGCACACGCACGTCGTCGAGCACCGCGACATCCGTCGCCGCAGCGATCTCACCCAATGTCTGCTGTTCTAGTTCGTCCAGGTTGCTCACCTGAAGGACTCCTGTTCTTATTAATCCTGCAACCGTCGCTGCCTACAACATGCTGCTCGATTGGTGTCAGCCCCCTCTCCCTCCGGGAGAGGGTTGGGGAGAGGAGGTATCATTCAGACAAGTATGTATAGTTTCGAGCACTGTCTGCGTATCTACCAATATTTCATCATTCCAGAATCGCAACACTCTGTAACCCAATGATTCCAGATATTCCGTTCTGGTGCGGTCTTCGCCCTCTTGTTCGAGGTGCTGGCCACCATCGGCTTCGATGACCAATCTTGCCTCGACACCGGCAAAATCGACAATATAAGAACCGATAGCATACTGACGCCTGAACTTGTAACCCGCCATTCGATGCGCACGCAGATATTTCCAGAGTTCGCGCTCCGCCTCGGTTGCATTCCTGCGCAGCCGCCCCTTGCCAGCGCCTTCATCAACCCCCTCTCCCTGGCCCTCTCCCGGAGGGAGAGGGGATGGCAGTCTCAAACGTCTGCGACAGCCGGATTTAATAAAAAAGGGGAAAGACTTTCGTCCTTCCCCTTTCTGGCATCCATCTGCAAGCGGGGCTTAGGCAGACAATCCGGCCTTGGCCTTTTCCGCCAGCGCACTGAAGGCGGCTGCGTCGAACACGGCCAGATCGGCCATCACCTTGCGGTCGACCTCGATATTGGCCTTGCCCAGGCCTTCGATCAGGCGGCTGTAGGACATACCGTTCTCGCGGGCCGCGGCGTTGATACGCGCAATCCACAAGGCACGGAACTGGCGCTTTCTTTGGCGCCGGTCGCGATACGCATACTGGCCGGACTTGATGACCGCCTGCTTGGCAACACGGTAGACCTTGCGGCGCGCACCGTAGTAACCCTTCGCCTTGTCCAGCACCTTCTTGTGCCGGGCGTGAGCGGTTACACCACGTTTAACTCTTGGCATGACTGACTACCTCGAAAAATGAATTCAGACAAAGGGCAGCATGCGGCGCACCATGGCCACGTCGGCCTCGTGCACCTGCGCCGGCGAACCGAGCTGGCGTTTACGCTTGCTGCTCTTCTTGGTCAGGATGTGACGCAGGTGCGACTGGCCGCGCTTGAAGCCGCCGGAGCCGGTCTTCTTGAAGCGCTTGGCAGCACCGCGATTGGTTTTCAGTTTAGGCATTTCCGTACTTCTCCACTATATAAATACATTTCGTCATTACGGGATCGATGCATTGATCCCGCAATGACGTGAATACTGTATACGTCACTTGTGTTTCTTCGGCGCCAGCACCATGACCATCAGGCGTCCTTCCATTCTCGGTTCCTGCTCGACGACACCGTATTCCTCGAGATCGGCCTTCACGCGCATCAGCAACTGCATGCCGAGTTCCTGGTGTGCCATCTCCCGGCCGCGAAAGCGCAGCGTCACCTTGGTGCGATCGCCTTCACCGAGAAACTCGATCAGCTTGCGCAGCTTGATCTTGTAGTCGCCGATGTCGGTACCCGGCCGGAACTTGATTTCCTTGACCTGGGTCTGCTTCGTTTTCTTGCGCTGGGTCTGAAGTTTCTTGTTCTCTTCAAACCGGAACTTGCCGTAATCCATGATCCGGCATACCGGAGGTTCAGCGTTCGGCGAGATTTCCACCAGGTCCAGGCTGGCTTCGCCGGCAAGGTTGATTGCCTCGCTCGCTGCCATGATACCGACCTGTTCACCATCCTCGCCGATAACCCGTACCTCGGGCGCGAGGATTTTCTCGTTGATCCGATGTAGATTCTTTTTCGCGCTGATACGTCAACCCTCCAAAACATTACGGCCGTGGCTCGCGATCTCGGTTTGCAGACTCCGGGCCAGCTGCTCTAACGGCATGCTGCCCAGGTCCGCACCGCCTCGCGTGCGCACGGCCACGGTACCCGCTTCCGCCTCCCTGTCGCCGATTACCAGCAAATAGGGAACGCGTCTAATCGTGTGCTCGCGGATTTTAAAGCCGATCTTCTCATTTCTCAAGTCGGATTTGACCCTCAATCCCTTATTTCTCAAGGATTCTTCGACCTGTCGCGCATAGTCGGCCTGATTATCGGTAATATTGAGCACCACCGCCTGTGCCGGGGCCAGCCAGAGCGGCAGCGAACCGGCGTGATGCTCGATCAGGATGCCGATAAAGCGTTCCAGCGAGCCGAGGATGGCCCGGTGCAGCATTACCGGCACCTGCTTGCTGCCGTCCTCGGCAATATAGTGGGCGCCGAGCCGGTCCGGCATGGAGAAATCCAGCTGGATGGTGCCAAGCTGCCAGACCCGCTCCAGGCAATCCTTGAGGTTGAACTCGATCTTCGGCCCGTAGAAGGCCCCTTCCCCGGGCTGCAGTTGCCAGTCCAGCTGCTTGTGGTCGAGCACTGCCTGCAGGGCGGCCTCGGCCTTGTCCCACAGGGCGTCGTCACCGACCCGGTTATCAGGCCTTGTCGAGAATTTCACGCTAACTTCTTCAAAACCAAAGTCGGAATAGACTGAATACAGCAGGTCGATGAAATCCGAGACCTCGCTCTCGATCTGGCTTTCCGTACAAAAAATATGGGCATCGTCCTGGACGAAGTTGCGCACCCGCATCAGCCCGTGCAGGGTGCCGGACGGCTCGTTGCGGGTGCAGGAACCGAACTCGGCCAGCCGCAACGGCAGGTCGCGGTAACTCTTCAGGCCCTGGTTGTAGATCTGGATATGCGCCGGGCAGTTCATCGGCTTGATGGCGTAGGTGCGGCTCTCCGACTCGGTGGTGAACATGTCGGCGTGGAATTTCTCCCAGTGGCCGGACTTCTCCCACAGCGAGCGGTCGATGATCTGCGGCGTGTGGACTTCCTGGTAGCCGTGGCGACGCAGCTGGCCGCGGATGTAGTCCTGGATCACCAGGTAGATCTGCCAGCCGGCGTCGTGCCAGAACACCATGCCCGGCGCCTCTTCCTGGGTATGGAACAGGCCCATCACCTTGCCCAGCTTGCGGTGGTCGCGCTTCTCGGCCTCTTCCAGGCGATGCAGATAGGCGTCCAGCTCCTGCTTGTCGCGCCAGGCGGTGCCGTAGATGCGCTGCAGCATCTCGTTGTCGGAGTTGCCGCGCCAGTAGGCGCCGGCCAGTTTCATCAGCTTGAAGCCCTTGCCGAGCTTGCCGGTGCCGGGCAGGTGCGGCCCGCGGCAGACGTCGAACCAGTCGCCCTGCCGGTACACCGAAACCTCTTCGCCCTCGGGGATGATGTCCTCGATGATCTCGACCTTGTAGCTCTCGCCGATCTCGCCGAACACCTGGATCGCCTGTGCGCGGTCCCAGACCTCGCGCACGATCGGCAGGTCGCGCTTGACGATGTCGCGCATGCGCGCCTCGATCCTGCCCAGGTCGTCCGGGGTGAACGGGGTGTCGCGCGCGAAATCGTAATAGAAGCCGTTTTCGATGGCCGGCCCGATGGTCACCTGGGTACCGGGCCAGAGTTCCTGCACCGCCTGCGCCATGATGTGCGCGGCGTCGTGGCGCAGCAGTTCCAGCGCCTCCTCATTCTTGATGGTGATAATCGCCAGTTCGGCATCCTGATCGATCAGGTAGCTGGTATCGACCAGGCGGCCGTCCACCTTGCCGGCCAGCGCGGCCTTGGCCAGGCCCGGACCGATGTCGGCGGCCACTTCATGGACGGTGACCGGCTGGTCGAATTTGCGGGTACTGCCGTCGGGAAGGGTAACTGTGGGCATGGCTGTCTCCAGTGGTGACCGATACGAGGGGCCACATGATTACCGATAAGCAAGAACGCAGCGGCAGGCCGCTGCTTTCGGTAAATGACGGCTCCGGGAAGGGGAAGCCCGAAAACCGTTTCTTCATTCAAGGCTGGATGCAGAATACATCCCTGTATCCTGCCCTCCGGGCCGACCTACGGTCGTCCAAATTCGTTCCTGACGAATTTGTCCCGCCTGCGCGGGAATGACAGCGGGATTGGTAGGCGCGATTGGATTACTCCGGGTCGTCGCTCCCGGCATCCTGCCTCTCGCGACACTCGTACATCCCTGTACAGCGTCCTGCCCTTTGCCCCTGCGGGGTACACGTTCTACTCGAGGCATTTGCCTCTCGCACTCCGCCGTTCCAAATCGCAATGTGCATGGACGCACAGGTGTCGCGGAGCACAAGGATGTGCAAGAGCGGCCTCCCGGCGATTTGGTCGAACTCCGTTCTCATCCAATCGCGGCAACCACCGCGCAATCATTAAATTTGGTAGGCGCGATTGGATTCGAACCAACGACCCCCACCATGTCAAGGTGGTGCTCTAACCAACTGAGCTACGCGCCTGCGAGGCCGAAAACGATACCGGGAGCGCCCGCCGGTTGCAAGGGATTCTGACCTCAAGCAGAGAAACGCTGC
>JBATJF010000471.1:0-2372 GCA_049668345.1 Gammaproteobacteria bacterium | reverse complement strand
GAATCGGGCTGACTCACTTGCGCGACTTGCGGTTCAAACCGGAGCCACGGCGCGACTTGCGCTGTTTCTTGCCGCGCGCCGGCTTGCTCTCGTCCAGTTCGAAGTCGATCTTGCGATCGTCGAGGTTGACCTGCACCACCTTGACTGCAACCTCGTCGCCGAGCCGGAAGATGCGCCGGGTGCGCTCGCCGATCAGCCAGTGCCGGGTCGGCTCGTAGTGATAGTAGTCGTTGCCGAGCGCAGTGACATGCACCAGCCCTTCCACGTAGATGTCCTTGAGTTCCACGAAAATCCCGAACGAGGTCGTGGTGCTGATGATGCCGGGGAAGGTTTCACCGATCTTGTCGAGCATGAACTCGCACTTCAGCCAGTCTACGGCATCGCGCGTCGCCTCGTCGGCACGCCGCTCGGTCGCCGAGCAATGCTCACCGAGGTCGAGCATGGCAGCGGCGTTGTAATGGAAGGACTTCGCCTTCTTCTCGGCCAGCACGTGGCGGATGGCGCGATGTACCAGCAGGTCCGGATAGCGGCGGATCGGCGAGGTGAAGTGCACGTAGTGTTCGTGCGCCAGCCCGAAGTGACCGATATTTACCGGGCTGTACTCGGCGCGCGGCATGGAACGCAGCAGCACGGTGTTGATAAGGTGCTCATCGGGTCGCCCGTGCACCTGTTCCAGCAGTGCGGAATAATCGCGCGCGGACGGCTTGGCTCCGCCGCGCAGCCCCAGGCCCAGCTCGTTCAGGAATTCCTGCAGATCGGCTATCTTTTCGGCCGACGGCAAGGCGTGCACGCGGAACAGGGTGGGCATGTTGTGGCGTTCCAGCAGACGCGCCGCGGCGACGTTGGCGGCGATCATGCACTCCTCGATGACCTTGTGCGCATCGTTGCGCACCAGTGGCACGATGCGCTCGATCTTGCGCTCCGTGCCGAACACGATGCGCGTTTCGGTAGTCTCGAAATCGATCGCACCGCGCGACTGGCGTGCATCGCGCAGCGCCTGGTAAAGCCGGTACAGTTCATCGAGATGCGGCACCAGCGCCTCGCGCCGGGCACACGCCTGCTCGTCCCGCTCGACCATGATGGCGGCCGCCTCGTCGTAGGTCAGCCGGGCATGTGAACGCATCAGGCCGTCGAAGAAGCGCGAGCGCACCAGGCTGCCATCACGCTTGATGATCATCTCGCTCACCAGGCACAGACGGTCGACATCCGGGTTCAGCGAGCACAGGCCGTTGGACAGGACCTCCGGCAGCATCGGGATGACGCGTTCGGGGAAGTACACCGAGTTGCCGCGCTCCAGCGCCTCGGCATCCAGCGCCGTGTCGGGGTGGACGTAGTGCGAGACATCGGCGATGGCAACCAGCAGGCGCCAGCCGCTGGGCGTGCGCTCGCAGTACACGGCATCGTCGAAGTCGCGCGCATCGGCACCGTCGATGGTGACCAGCGGCAGCTCGCGCAGGTCCTCGCGACCGCGCTTCGCCGCTTCCGGCACCTCCGCGCCCAGCCCGGCGATCTCCTGTTCCACGGCCGGCGGCCAGGCCAGCGGCACGTCGTGGCTGCGGATGGCGATGTCGATTTCCATGCCGGGCGCCATGTGATCACCCAGTACCTCGATCACCCGACCGACCGGCGGCGTGCGCTTGCTCGGCTGCTCGATGATTTCGACGGTGACGATCTGGCCGTGTGTCGCGCCGCCGGTCTCGCTGGCCGGCACGACCACTTCCTGCGGCAGGCGCTTGCTGTCGGGGCTGACAAAGGTGGCGCCGCTCTCGTTGTAGAAACGGCCTACCAGCTTCTGGGTATTGCGCCGGATCACCTCGACTACCGAGCCCTCGCGGCGCCCGCGCCGGTCCAGGCCGGTGATCCGCACCAGCGCGCGGTCGCCGTGAAAGAGCGCGCGCATCTGGCGCGCCGACAGGAACACGTCGTCGCCACCGTCGTCGGGGACCAGGAAGCCGAAGCCGTCCTGGTGGCCGATGACGCGGCCGGCGACCAGGTCGAGCCGGTCCGCCAGCGCATAGCAGTCGCGCCGGTTGCGCACCAGCTGGCCATCGCGTGACATGGCATTCAGGCGCCGGCGCAGGGCCTCGAGCCCGTCCTCGGTGTCAATGGCGAGCAGCGCGGCGAGTTCCTCCCGGCTGACCGGGTGATCGACATCGTTGATGACCTCGAGGATGTGCTCGCGGCTGGCGATCGGCCGCTCGTAACGGGTCGCCTCCCGCTCCGCGTGCGGGTCGTCCTGGCGACTGGAGGAATTCTTGTTACCGGGTTTACGTGGCATGGTCGGGTTCACTCAGGTAGGGGTTGATGCGCGTCCTGTAACGGGCAAATTGACAAGATAAAAAGCAGGCGGTAGAGTTCGCGGCTCTCCAGGC
>JBATJF010000470.1:0-5441 GCA_049668345.1 Gammaproteobacteria bacterium | reverse complement strand
AACCGCCCTCGGTCTGGGCATCCACCTTGGTGATTACCGAAATCAGGTCGCGCGTGCGCACATCGAGATGCTTGCCGGCCTCCTTCAGGAACTTGAAATAGTGCGTAATGGCTTCAGGGCGCGCGCCCACCAGGTAATTCAGTGCGTCACTCATGGGGAACTCCGGATCAGGGATTCAACAGGGGTGTAATACTAGTGATTGTTGGCCCATCCGCCAACAACCCTGCCCTGACAGATCCGGTATGTGCCGGCAGCACAGGCTACGCGGCTGGCCCGGGCTACCGGCTTCCGGAGGACTGATATTGCCGGCTGCCATTCGGGCAGCAGGCCTCACGCCCACAGACAGGACCTGTTCTGCATGGCACGGGGACCTGACGCAGCGCCAGGGGAATCAGCCTCTGCTCGCAAGAGTTCAGGTTCGCCGGATCAGAACAGCTGGGTAAAGCGGGCGTAGACGGCGTTGTCGTCGACCTCCGGCAGGCCCTTGTGCGCCAGCGGACGTGCCCAGTCCAGCCGCAGCTTGCTGGTCAGCTTATGGGAATGCCGGTAGTTGAACTCGGCGCCGAGACCCGCGCTCCACAGGTTGTTCTCGAGCGTCGAGCCCTGAACACGGTTGTGCACGATGCCGAAATCCACGAACGGCCCGGCCTGCGCATACCAGCGGTCCGGCATGTCGAACTGGCGGTACAGGTCGATGTTCACCGCGGCACCGCTGTCGCCGGTGGACTGGGCCGGCTCATAGCCGCGCACATTGCCATACCCCCCGATCGTGAACAGGTCCGAGGACAGCACGACGCTGTCTGATTTCTGGCCCTGCAGCACGACCTGGGCAAAGTCCCGGTCCGTCAGCTTAAGGTTTGCGTACACCAGAGACTCCAGGACCCAGGCACGCGGATTCCCGTCCAGGCGAGAGGCATCCGCCTCGCGCCGGTCATCGGCACCGAGCCATCTCACGCCCTTGCTGGCACGCAGGCTGATGAATGACACCAGCCGGCTCTTGCGCGCGGTATAGCTGGTCTCTGCAAACAGCCGGGTGATGGTGTCGGATGTTTCGGGAACACCTGCGAGGAACGACTTGTATTTGCCGCGTTCGACGCCGCCGCGGACCACCAGCTTGCGCTGGCGCTGGTTGATCAGCGCGCTTGACAGCGCGGCCTGGTAGACCTGTGACTCGCCATCGGAATCCAGGGCGGTGAACACGTCACCGATACTGTTGTCGCTCCTGAGGTAGTCCAGTTCCAGCTGCAGGTTGCGCACTGCCAGCGGTACTATTGCCTCGCCCTGCAGTGCCCAGAAATCGCCTTCGGATTTGCGCCCGGTGATACCCAGGGTCTCGCCGATCCCCAGTAAGTTGCTTTTCTGCAGGCTCAGGCGCGCCACCGTTTCCCCGGTGTATCGCGAGCCGTAATTGTCCAGCGTGAATACCTGCACGTCCTCGTCCAGGGCAGCCTTGCGGATCTGTACATCGAGATCGGTGGTGCCGACGTCCGCGCCGGGCCGCAGGCTGACACTGGAATCGATGTTGTTCAGGTCCTTGATGTCCTGCAGGGCCGATTCGACTGTCCGCTCGTTGAAAACCTCACCGCTGTGCAGCCTGGCGAGCCGCGAGGCGGCGATCCCTTCGTTGAGCACGTCATTGCTTGTTTCGATGTCGCCGATGCGCCCGGCAATCACGACCACCTTCAGGATGCCGCCGGAAAGGTCCTGTGGCGGCGTGGTGACCTTGACCAGTACGTAACCCTTCCTGAAATACAGGCTGGTCAACTGGTATTTCAGCTGTGCAATGTCGCTGCCGGAGATCGGCCGGTTCAGGTAGGGTTCGGCAATCGCCTGCAGCTCCTGCTCTTTCAGCAACAGCGCGCCGTCAAAGCTGACGCGTTTCAGCGTGGCGACCGGCTCGGCTTCCGCAGCCGCAGGTTGCAGGGGTTGTGGTGCGGCAACGGGTATCTCGACCCGGTCCCCGGAAAGTACCGCTGGCAGTTCGACGGGCGGTCGATCGACGACGCCAGGGAGAATGGCGGCCGGCGGCGCGGCAGGGAGTGCCGTTGTGAGTGCCAGTCCCAGCAGGCTGACTGCACCCAGCAGCGGTACAGTCACCCGCCGGTGCAGTAAGGGTGTGCATCCATTCATGGTATTGCGGTTCATGCGGTTTTTCCTCCGGCACGGTAACCAGCGGGTTGGGCTAGACACTGCCTATTCGTAACAAGGCAAGTCATACCGGGAGCAACAGGCCAGCGTGGCGCCATGCTGCTAGTTACCGGTTTCACAGGTTACCGAGATCATGCGGTCGAAGTAGTCCGGGCTGCTGATGGTGAAGGCGTCCCGCCCCGCCACAATACAGCCGCCCGAGGCCGTCGGCGGCAGCAGGGTGCCGGGGTCGCCACCGGCCAGAATGGCGGATTCGATGCTGCTGCCGAGGGCAACAATTTGCGGCGGCCGGGTGGCGTCCGTGCCGGTAGCGACCAGCATGCGGCCATTGGCATCGAAACGCAGCGGCAGGTCGCCAGGCCAGATCGGGCCAACCGGATCGGTGAACAGCCCCGCGGGCTGGATATCCGTCACGACTTTCGGCTGGATGTCGATTTCTCCATGCAGCGACTCGATGATCAGCTGCGCGAGATGTGCTGAATCAAGCGTGCCGTTGTTGCCGGCACTGGCCGCGGCCAGGTCAACCAGACCGTCAATGCCTGCGTTCAGTGGCGTGCACTGGCCCTGGTAGCACAGCTGCCACTTCGAGGAACGGCCCTGGACAAATGCCGGGGCCGCATCCGCCAGCGGATCTGCGCCCCTGACGGTGATATCCCCGCTTGCGAGCAGTGCCGTGACCGCAGCGGCGAGCTGGTTATAGCTGGCGGGGTCCGGCACACCATTGAGACTTGCCTGCTCCTGCGCCCTTGCCGTCAAATCACCCAGTACGGTCAGGGTGCTGTAGGTCGTGCCGGCCGAACTGTTACCCAGCAGATCGCCGAGACCCGCCGCGGCCACCAGGAAACTTCTTGCCTCGGTGTCCAGCAGCGGGTTGCCGGAACCACCGGCAGAATCATCGTAATTCGCGTTGGCCCGTGAGCTGACCCGCACGGGATCGGTATTGATGTAGACATCACCGCCTGCAGCGAAGTAGCCGGCCGCGGTGGCCTCGGACAGGCCGGATGGGCCGCCCTGACCGGCGCCGGTCGTGCCGTAGTCGGCGAGTGCGCTGACATTGCTGTCGCCTGTATAGCTGACGCTGCCGCTGCCGATGCCGCCGCGCCGGTTGACGAAGGTCACCGGATCGCTGAGGAGGCCCCCGAATACGGCCAGCACATCATCGAGATTGGCGAGCGTAAGCATGTCCGACAGCGTGCCCAGTTGATCGATCCGGTTCAGCGACACCTCGCGCAGCAGGTCCAGCAGTCCGGGGGGCGTACCACCCAGCATGACCAGCGCGGCATTGGCATCGGCGGCGTCGCTGCCGCTGGAGACAGCCGGGTACAGCCCGGGCCGGCTTGTGGCAACGGCATCGACATTGATCCCGCCGGTCACATCGGTGCTGCCGGTGGCCACCAGCAGGGTGTTTGCCGTGGCCTTGCTGGTTGCGGAGTTGACCGTCGTGGAGCCGGCGCTGACATCGATGTCGCCCACCAGGGTCAGATCGCCCGGCGTACCGTAACGGAGCACGTTGCCTGAGGTGTCGTACTCGATTTCGCCATTGGCAATGACATCCAGCACGGCGAGTGCATCGGTATTGTCGCTGCCGTAAGCGGGCGTGCCCTGTCCGCTGTCCAGCGTCTCCGCCCGGGCATGCACAGCGAAATCGGCATTGATGTCGACCTCGGCGGCTTCCATGACGACCGTTGCCGCTGCGGAAGTCGCACCCGCATTGACAGCAGCGGTCGCCAGCAGCGGCGGGCTGCCGGTTGTGCCGACGGCGTCTGCCGTCACCTCGATGCTGCCGTCGGCAATGGTCAGGGTGCCTGCCCCGCCCTGCGCGGCGGCGATCATCTCCAGGCTGGCCGCGGCATGGGCCGTGCCGCTGGCGCCGAACGAGTCATCCGCGGTACTGGCTGCCTTCAGGACGATGCGCGCGGGATCGCCGTCAGCTCCCATGTTGATGTCGCGGTCGGCATGAAAACTGGCGGTGACCGTTTCACCACCAATGGCATGAATATCGGCGCCACCGCCAATGTTGATATCGCCTGCCGATTCCACCTTGATGGTGCCGCCCGGGTAGGCACGCGACGGGGCGGCGCTGGCCACCATTTCCAGGCCGCCATCGGGCGTACTGACAAACTGGTCGGCATCCACGATGCCACTCAGGTTGACCGTTCCCTGGACAATTTCGGAGGCCATATTGGCGGTCAGGTAGATGTGGCCGGACTTCGCCTGCAGGGTGCCGGTACTGGTCGCGCCGAGCGGGTTGCTCTCGCCCTCGAGCCACTCGCCCGTGCTTGCAAAGGTAATCAGGCCATCGCCGCGCAGGTCGACCTCGATGGTGAAGTCCTTCGTCGAGGCGAGTTCAACCTGGCCCAGGTCGGCCTTGATGAGGCCATTGTTCTCGACATGCGGCGCGGCCAGGACTGCAAATCCGCCATCCGAGACGGTAATGTCGCCTTCGTTGATGATCGAGCCATAGCCGGTACCGCTGAAGCTATGCGACTCGGGCGCGGCGCTGCTGCCGACCAGTTGGGAGGTGGTGGCCAGCAGCGAACCGGCATTGACCTGGGCCGTGGCGCCGAAGGTAATGCCGTTCTGGTTGATCAGGAAAACACGGCCGTTGGCGTTCAGGGTGCCATCGAACCGGGTGCGGTTGCCGCCGATGCGGTTGACGGCAAGGGCCGCAGCGCCCGGCTGGTCGAAATTGACCGCCTGGCCGGCCGTCGTGTCGAAACCGGTCCAGTCGATATCGACACGCATGGCTGTCTGGTCGATGGTGGTTATCGAGCCGTCGGGTGTCTGAGTAATGGTTGCCGCACCCGGACCCTGTACGACCGATCCGCCGGTCGGCGCCGCCTCGACGACCAGGGTTGAGGCAGTCAGCAGCATGACGCCGGCGATCAGCCGCCGGCAATAGGCGATCTCCCGGCCGTTGTGAACGGCCCGGCGCCAGTGGAATAGTTGCTTGTGTTCGATAAACATGGCGGTGTCCTCCCGGGACTGACAGCTGGCTGCTGAGCGGCAGGCACCGAAGATGAGCTGCGTGCTGTCCTTTGTTATGTAATCCGGTTGCCGGTAGCAACCGGATATCTGTCGGTATTATCGATTACCTGTATGAAGCTGTACATCGTACCGAGGTCGTATCATTTACCCGTCATGCGTTGCAGCGGATTTCAGCCACGGGGCTTGCGTCTTGCAGCACCGCCGGCGAGGGCCAGCAGACCGGAGCCGAACAGCCAGAGGGCGGGCGGCAACGGGACGGCCGAGCCAAAGGTCACATCATCCACGCCGTAGCCGCTGTCCCGACT
>JBATJF010000469.1:0-4434 GCA_049668345.1 Gammaproteobacteria bacterium | reverse complement strand
GGGAGGTGATGGCCGGCGTGGCAGCGGCCCCGGGCGGCTGATCCGGCTGGCGACCGGTCCAGTTCCGGCGGCCGTCGGCCGCTTCCTGCAGCCGCAGAACCGCGCCGCTCAGCGCGAGCCTTTCGATGCGAACCGGCCCTCGGAGGATGGACCACAACGCCACCTCGGCCGTCAGACTGTCCGCTTCGAACAGCAACGGTTCGTCGGCCCAGGCCGCATTGGCGACGGTAACGCCCTGGGCGTGAACGCGCGCCAGTCTGCCGAGGCGCAACGAAAGCGGTCCGTCGATGCGTACTTCGCGCCCGAGTGAATCGCTGATCAGTACGGTGAAACGGTCGCGCAGGTGACCGAGGTCAACCAGCAACAGATACAGGACCACGGCAACGAGTCCGGTCAACACGATGCCGGAAAGGGCGGCCAGCCAGCGCAGCAATTCACATCTCCGGTCGGTGTGAAAACACGCCGGATTGTAGCGGCTCGTCCCGAGGTCGGTCGAGCCTCGGCGCGGAACGGTTTATACTCGCCCGGGCCTTTTACCAGAGTGCGGCGGGTATTCCGGTACCGGCCTGCTCGTTACGCCACTGGCTTTCAAAGGCAGGCAACTTGCCGCCGCATGTCCCGTTTCCTTCCGGCTTCCGGCAGGAAGCAACCCATGAAACGCCCGACCATCCAGTGAGGTGATGCATGTCGATTTCCAGTTCGAATTTCCTGCGCAACGCCGTCGCCTGCCTGGCATGCGTATGCGCCTGTACCGCAGCCAGTAGCGCCGACTTTCCGTCAGCCGCACAGTCCGACCCGGTGGCGCTCGGCTGGATGGAGGGCTTTCCTCCCCCGCCTGAGAAACTCATCACCCAGCCCGATTCGAATTACTTCAGCTTTCCGAAGCTCCGCTGGACGGTATGCCATCTCCGCGAGTTCCTGCCCACCGAGCAGGTGAGCCGCGGGCTGGGCGCCCCGGTGGCGCTGGACTACGCTCTCGACGAGGGGATCGACGCGGTCACCTTCACGCCCCTGGGCGGCGACGAGACCATGTCGTGGGAGGCATCGCTGGCCGCGAATTACACCGACGGCATACTGATCATCCACCAGGACAAGATCGTCTACGAGCGCTACTTCGGCTGTCTCGACGAGGCGGGCAAGCACGGCGCCATGTCGATGACCAAGTCCATCACCGGTCTGCTGGCTGAAATTCTCGTCGCCGAGGGGACGCTGGACGACACCGCGCCCGTCCCGTCGATCATCCCCGAGCTGGCGGACAGTGCGTTCGGCAATGCCACGGTGCGGCAGGTGATGGACATGACCACGGCGCTGGACTACAGCGAAGACTACGCCGACCCCAAGGCGGACATCTGGGTCTACTCCCGCGCCGCCAGCCCGCTACCCAAACCGGCGGACTACACCGGGCCGAACGGTTACTTCGAATACCTGCAGACCGTGCGGCCGGCAGGCGAACATGGCGAGGCCTTCGCTTACAAGACGGTGAACACCGATGTGCTGGGCTGGATCGTGTCGCGGGTATCGGGCATGGAACTCACCGAACTGTTGTCGGCCCGAATCTGGAGCCGCATGGGGGCCGAACAGGACGGCTACATGACCGTGGACGGCAAGGGCACGCCGTTTGCCGGCGGCGGCCTGAGCGCGGGCTTGCGTGACCTGGGACGGATCGGGCTTCTCATGCTGAACGAGGGTGTCATCAACGGTGAACGCTTGTTCCCGGTCGAGGTCGTCACCGGCATCCGCACCGGCGGCGACAAGGACAAATTTGCGAAGGCGGGCTACAGGGCTCTGGCTGGCGGCAGCTACCGGGGCATGTGGTGGGTGTTCCACAACGAGCACGGTGCCTTTGCCGCTCGTGGTGTCCACGGCCAGACCATCTACGTCGACCCCGTGGCCGATATGGTGATCGTACGCTTCGCCTCGTTCCCCGTGGCGAAGAACGCGAAGATCGATCCGACCTCGCTGCCGGCGTACCAGGCGGTCGCGAAGTATCTGCTGGCGAAGCGCACCGATCCCGCCCTGATCGGCGAGTGGCGCATCGAGTCGATCGGGGATTCCGGAGACTTCGACAGCGACGCGAACGAGTTCGTCGTCATGCAGGGCGGACGTGTTGCGGCATCGGTCGGATGCAACCGCATGATGGGCAGCCTGCGCACCGACGCGGGCCGGGTCCTGATGGGCGAGATGGCCCGCACCAGGATGGCCTGCGAGCCGGCGCTCTCCGATCTGGAAGATCGATTCCTGCGGAGCCTGGAAGACGTACAGTCGTACGAGATCGACGTCACGGGACGCAACCTGACGTTCCTCAACCCACAGGGCGTCATCCTGATGGCATTGTCGCGGAAGGAGTAGCCGGTGCACAGAGTGGCCGCGGAGTTCCGCAGTCCGCCAGGCACTTCCGCGGATGGATGCTATGACCCGGCGCCAACCTTGGTACGGAGGTTTGGCTCAGAATTGACGTCTTTTCTCAGCAGCACACAGTACAGGCCAGCCAGCTTTCGCCAGCGAATAGGTTAAGGTAACGCGGTCTGGGGGTGATCGGAGCGCTGTTCAGAACGAATCGGGGCGCAGGCTTTCGTGGGCCGACGCGTTTTTGTGTCTGCGGTGATCAGGAATCCGACGGATTTTTTAAGCATAATTCTTTTCATGGTATTATCACCTGCAGAAACAGGTAAATCATTGATGTTAAATGACAAAAACGGCTCGCTTACAATCGAGTGGGAATGATCAGGCGGCAGTTAGAGAGGGTATTGATTCCTTTTCCTGAAGACACGTTGCCTGGCTGGTTATCAGTGTGAATAGCCACGGAAGCACACGGAAAAACACGGAATATCCGCAGTGAATGCCTGCCGCTTGCCTGTAAACCTGTGGTTAACGGGACATCGAATAACACGACACTCCGGGAACAAGTGCCATAAGGGGTAGCCCTCTTTGACTGTTCCGGTGAAATACATCTGCGCACACTGATGACACCATACACGGACGAATACTGGATGCAGCAGGCGCTGGAGTGCGCGGAACGTGCCGCGCGGGCGGGCGAGGTGCCGGTGGGGGCGGTGCTGGTCGCGGGTGATGATCGGGTTGCCAGCGGCCGCAACCGGCCCATCGGTTCGCATGATCCGAGCGCCCATGCGGAGATCGATTGCATGCGCGCGGCCGGCCTGACGCTGCGCAATTACCGGCTGACCGACACCACGCTGTACGTGACGCTGGAGCCGTGCCTGATGTGCGTTGGTGCCATCGTGCACGCGCGGGTGGGACGCGTGGTGTTCGGCGCGCATGACCCGAAAAGCGGCGCGGTAAGCAGTGTGTGCCGTGGCTTCGAGTTGCCCGGCCTCAATCACCGCGTGGCAGCAGAGGGCGGGGTGCTGGAGGCACAGTGCGCTGAGCTGCTCAAGGCGTTTTTTCGCGCGCGGCGGGTGTAAATTTGCCGGGAGTGGTCCGGAGTAGTATCGTTGAAGCGTGTTTCCGAATGCTTTAACAAGGTGATAACATGCGGTTTTTCAGCTGTATTCTCGCAATTTCACTGGTGTGTTTCCCGTTTTCACTGCCGGCCGCCGCGCCCGACGACGCTGCGGAATACCCGCCGGCGACGGTCAAAATGGACCTCAGGCAGGTTTCCGAGCATGTCTGGTTCGCGCAGGGTGCCGCGGGGGTGGCGACCGATAACCAGGGCTTTATTTCCAATGCCGGCGTGGTGATAACCGGTGCCGGGGTGGTGGTGTTCGACGCGCTGGGCACACCAGCGCTGGCGCAGCTGTTGCTGGAGAAGATCCGCGAGATTACCGACCAGCCCATCGTGCGCGTGATTGTCAGCCACTACCACGCCGACCATATCTACGGCCTGCAGGTGTTTTCCGATCTCGATGCCGAGGTCCTCGCGCCGGAGGGCGCCGACCTGTACCTGGATTCGCCCGCTGCCAGGGAGCGCCTCGAGGAGCGTCGTTTCACCCTGGACCCGTGGGTGAACAGCGCGACGCGGCTGGTGCGGCCGAACCAGCAGCTGAAAGAGGGGACACGGTTCCGGCTCGGGGATGTTGACTTCATTGTGACCGTGGTCGGAAATGCCCACTCCGACGGTGACCTCACCCTGTACGTGGAACCGGACCGGGTGCTGTTTTCGGGCGACATCATTTTCGAGGGCAGGGTGCCGTTTCTCGGCGATGCCAACACCAGGCGCTGGGTCCAGGTACTGGAACGCATGGAGCGCGAGAAGCTGGTTGCGCTGGTACCCGGGCATGGCGGTGTGGCGGAAAAGCCGAACGAGGCCATCAGGCTGACACGGCGTTACCTCGCGTTCCTGCGCGAAGCGATGGGACAGGCCGTCAACGAGCTGGTGCCGTTCGACGAGGCCTATCGCGAAATCGACTGGAGTGAATTCAGCGACCTGCCGGCATTTGCAGAGGCCAACCGGCGCAACGCCTACCAGGTCTACCT
>JBATJF010000468.1:0-2255 GCA_049668345.1 Gammaproteobacteria bacterium | reverse complement strand
CCAGCCCGCATCTCGGTACCTGGCGCGCCGAACAGGCGCTGGATGCGACCGACATCCCGTTCCCGTTTTCTCTGGTGACGGATTTCTTCGGCGGCGACCTCTACGACACGGCCATGCGCTCGCGCAGTCTGTACGTCGACCTGGTGCGCCCCTACCCGGGCAGCCTGCTGTACTGGCTGAACAGCCAGCCGCATCCTGACATCAAGTATGTCTCGATTGTGCGGGCCGAGACCGAGGCGGGCTGGGGCGACTACGTGGTTCCGTCCTACAGTCAGGATATGAACAATGTGCCGGCACTGCAGGGCCGTTCCTCGCTGCTTACCATACCGGCCAACCACGGCCTGGCGCCGCAGGACGGTACACTTGTCGTCAAGTTGCTGGCCGATCTCGGCTAGCCCGGGCTGGCCCCTTTCCCCGGCCGTCCACCGGCCGGTTCTGACAAGTCTCTGAATTTATTCGGCACGTCTGTCTCGTCCCCGGGCGGGGCAGCCGTTGCTCTTGCCGCACACGCCGGCATGGCCATTCCGACATCGGCCGGGTTCACCTAAGCCGTTCAAGTTGTGGAATTTTCCGCCGCTACAGGGCAGTGCAACAGATTCCTCGTCGGAGATAAGCATGCCGCTCAACAGGTTTGTGAGTGCGTGGAGAAAAGAACGCCTGGGGCTGACGATGATCGTCGCCTCGCTCGCGGTAATTACCATTACCGTGCTGCTGCTGTTTCTGCATCAGCAGCGGGAGGAGCAGGCCCATGTGCGCGAGCAGGGCACGAACCTGGTACGCATCCTGTCCCGCATTCCCTATGAGCAGTTCGTGCCGGTGCCGGGCAAGGCCGGCATCCTGTCCGTCCTGCAGCAAACCCAGAATACCTCGGCACTGGCCTATCTCGCGATTGTGGACAACGCCGGCCGTCTTGTGGAGGAAATTGCCGGCAGTGGCGTGATCGTCCCGTCTGCGCCAATTTCGACGGATCCCACCGGCTGGGTCGGGCAGCGCATGCTGACGATGCCCGCCGGCGGACGCCAGGTAACGGAATTTCATGCGCCGCTGTTCGACGGCGGGCAGATGGCCGGCTATGTGCGACTCGGCTATCTCAGGCCCGGCTTCGGCCTGAGCGCCGATCAGGTCGCGTTTATCGCAACCTTCGCCCTGCCGATCTTCCTGCTGACGCCGCTGTTCTACTTCCTGGTCAGACGGGAAGTCCGCCCCCTGCAGCAGGTCAACAGCCGGCTCGACCGGCTGATGGACCAGGGCAGCCTCACCGGCAGGGTGGAACTCGGTGTGAGTGATGAACTGCAGGATTTCATGGGACGTTTCAACCGGTTCGTCGACACTGCACAGCAGCGCATCGGTGAACTGGAGGCAGACCGCTCGCGGCTGGTAACCTCGTCGAAGCTGCTGTCGTACAAGCGGTCCCGCATCGAATCCGTGCTGCAGTCGTTCCCGGATGCGGTCATGGTGCTGGATGAAAGCGGTGCCGTGAGCCTGGCCAATGCCAGGATCGGGCAGGTGATGGGCGTTCCGCACGAGGACATCCTCGGCAAGCGACCGGCGGAATGGTGCAAGGACCCGGATATTATCGCGTTCCTGTCCGGCCAGGGCGGCCGGCGCGGTCATGGCTATCATAGCGATGCGTTTGAATTCCAGCCGTCTTCCCTGTCGGGCAGGACTTATTCCATATCCCCCTATCCGCTGTTCTCGCCGCGGGACACCTCCGAGCTCCTCGGTACGCTGGTGGTGTTTCGCGATATCACTGCCGAGAAGCTGGCAAAAAACAGCAGCGGCGAGTTTGTTGCCCATGTCTCCCATGAGCTGAAGACGCCACTGAATGTGCTGGCCATGTACAGCGAGATGCTGCAGGGCGAGGAAGGTAACCGGGAACAATTCCGCATCGAGGCGGCCAACGTGATCCACGACGAGGTTGAACGACTGACCCTGCTGATCAACAACATCCTCAGCATCACCAAGATCGAGACCGGCAGCATCAGCATCGAGCGCAAGCGTGTCAAGCTCAGGGATCTGCTGCAGGATGCCTTCGATGCCTGCGCACGCGGCGGTCAGGACAAGCATCTGGATTTCCAGCTCGATCTGCCGAGGGAACTCGGCCCGGTGGCGCTGGACAAGGACCTGGTGCGCATTGCCATAAACAACCTGTTGACCAATGCCATCAAGTACAGCAATGAAAACGGCGTGGTCAGGATGTCCGTCGAGGAGACCGACATGGCCGTGCGGATTTCCGTCAGCGATGAAGGTATCGG
>JBATJF010000467.1:0-4172 GCA_049668345.1 Gammaproteobacteria bacterium | reverse complement strand
GGCCAGCAGCGTGAGCGCCGCCGGATGCTCGACCAGCAGCGACAGGTAGGTGGTACGTCCGGCGACGGCTTCCAGCAATGCGCCCATGCGCTTGAGCACCTCCGGCGCCTGCGCGCTGCCGGCCGCGGCATCGAGCACCAGCGGCATCAGTTCGTCCAGCCGTCGCCGGCCCTGTTCGCCGAGGAATCGCGATACCGGCCCCTTGCGGAACTGGGCCAGCCATTGCAGCACCGCATCGCCCCTCGGGTAGCCGGCATTTTTCAGCAGGCGCACGGCATGTACGTCATCGACGGCCTTGCTCCAGACATCGCCCATACCGCGTGTCCGGTCGCGCTGCTGTTCCTCGACCCGTTCGCGCGGCGCGGCAAATACCTGCTCGAAATGCTCCTGCACCAGGCTGCGATGCCGGGCAAGTTCGTGCGCGAAACGGTCCCAGTCGGGAAAACCCATGGCGAACGCCAGCCGCACACGCCCCACGTCGTCCTCCGGCAATGCGTGCACCTGGCGGTCCTCCCAGGCCTGCAGGCGATTCTCGGTACGACGCAGAAACACGTAGGCCTCGGCCAGTTGCCGGGTTACCGGCTCCGGCAGGTAGCCGAGCGTGGCGAGCGCGTCGAGGATCACCAGCTCGCCGCGCTGCTGCAGGACCGGTTCGCGCCCGCCCCGCACCAGCTGGAAGGCCTGCACGATGAACTCGATTTCGCGAATACCGCCCGGGCCGAGCTTGATGTTGTCCTGCATGCCCTTGCGCTCGACCTCGCGGATGATCTGTTCCTTGAGGCTGCGCAGCGAATCGAACGCGCCGAAGTCGAGGTAGCGCCGGTAGATGAACGGCTTCAGCAGTTCCATCAGGCGTGCGCTGGCCTGCCTTGGTCCGGCCACAGGCCGCGCCTTGATCATGGCGTAACGTTCCCATTCACGGCCCTGCAGCTGGTAGTAATCCGCCATGGCATCGAAGCTGGCGGCCAGCGGCCCGCTGTCGCCATAGGGACGCAGGCGCATATCGACCCGGAATACGAAGCCGTGAGCCGTCTGCTGGTCCAGCACACGAATCAGCTGCCGACCCAGGCGCAGGTAGAACTCGTCTGCACTCTCGTGATGCCGGTGCCATGCCGCGTTCACGTCAGGGTAGGCGAAGATCAGGTCGATATCGGAAGAAAAATTGAGCTCGTGCGCACCGAGCTTGCCCATGCCCAGCACCACCAGGGAGGGTTTGAGCTGTTTCGCGGTCGCGCCCGCCTGCCTCACGGCCCAGGGATTGATCCGCTCCAGGGCACCGCTGACACAGGCATCCGCCAGTGCGGTCAGATCGCGCAGCACCTCGCCGAGCGGCGCCCAGCCGGCCAGGTCACGCCAGGCGATACGCAGCATCTCCTGTTGCCGGAATTCGCGCAACAGGCGTGACAGGGCAGTCTCGTCCCTGGCGTCCTGCAATGCCAGCGCCAGCTTCTGCGCCAGGTCGCCGGGCGCGTAATCGCCCAGCAAACAGCCGTCATCCAGCAACCGGTAAAACACCTCCGGATTGCGCTGGCAGGCCTGTGACACGAAATCACTGCAGGCCCAGACCCGCTGCAGGGCAGCGACGAACTCCGGATGTGCGGGCGGCGTGCAGCCGGCCTCGACACTGGCCTGCGTAAAGGCCTCCCAGGCCTCTCCCAGCGGCTCGCGCAGCATGTCCGGCAGGTGGCCGGCCTGCTGTCGGTTGGTGCCTGCCGGCATGGGTCGCTTGCTCGTCATTTTCGGTGTTCAAGTTTGCTGGTTCGCCAGCCGACTGTCTCGATTCGCGCCAATTATATACAAGCCAAGGGGAAAGAAATGGATTTCAGGGCCTATCTGGCAATGATGGTGGAAAAGGATGCATCGGACCTGTACCTCAGCAGCGGTGCGCCGGCCAGCGCAAAGATCAACGGCAAGATGTCACCACTTGAAGAGCAAGCCATGACTTCGGAACAAGTCAGGGAGATTGCCTGGTCGTTGATGGATGCGGCCCAGATCGAGGAATTCAGTCACCGGCCGGAAATGAACCTGGCGATCTCCGAACAGGGCATCGGCAGATTTCGTGTGAATATCTTCCGTCAGCGCAATTCGGTGTCCATGGTGATACGCAACATCAAGACCAGCATACCCGACTGGCAACTGCTTGGCCTGCCCGAGGTTTTGACCCGGGTCATCATGGCCAAACGCGGACTGGTGCTGTTCGTGGGCGGCACCGGCTCGGGCAAATCGACCTCGCTGGCATCGCTGATTGACTACCGTAATACCCACAGCGCCGGCCATATCATCACCATCGAGGACCCGGTCGAGTTTGTCCATCAGCACAAGAAGTCCATCGTCAACCAGCGCGAGGTCGGCGTGGACACCGAGAGTTACGAAGACGCCCTCAAGAACACACTGCGACAGGCGCCGGACGTCATCCTGATCGGCGAGATACGCGACCGTGAGACGATGGAGCATGCGCTGGCGTTTGCCGAAACCGGGCACCTCGCCATCTCCACCCTGCACGCCAACAACGCCGATCAGGCACTTGACCGGATTATCAATTTCTTTCCCGAGGACCGCCGCAACCAGCTGCTGCTCGATCTCTCGCTCAATCTGCGCTGCTTCGTTTCACAGCGGCTGGTCAGGACTGTTGACGGCAAGCGGGCAGCCGCCGTAGAAATCCTGATGGGCACCCCGCTGGTACAGGACATGATCCGTCGCGGCGATATCCACGAGATCAAGGAAGTGATGGAAAAATCCGAAAATGCGGGTATGCAGACCTTTGACGGCGCCCTGTTCAGACTGGTCGAGAGTGGCAGGATATCCATCGACGAGGCCATGAAGAACGCGGACTCCCCCAACAACCTGCGCCTGCGGCTCACCCTGAACACCGGCGAGGCAGAAGAGAGCAGGAAACCCGCCGGTCTCAGCCTGATCGACCACAATGAGAGCCGTACAGAGCTCAATGAATTCGACAAGGCCCTCTACACGCTCGTCGAAACGGGCAGGATGTCGGTCGAGGAAGCCCTGATGGATGCGGACGATCCGGACAAGCTGGGTAGCGAGCTCAACCGGCTGGATGTCGGCAGTGGCGGCACTTCAGCCGTGCGTGCTTGAGACGTGAAAGGTGAAAGGTGAAAGGCAAGAGCATACCCGTTGAAGCTCTCACGTCTCATGTATCACGCATCCATGTGGCACTTGACCTGCATCCCGGCCAGCAATCACTATAGTGACTTGCAACACTACCTGATATGACGCTATGAAATTTCTGGTTACAGGTGGCGCCGGCTTCATCGGCTCGCATATTGCGGAGCGACTGCTCACCGACGGGCACCAGGTCCGCATCCTGGACAATTTTTCCACCGGCAAACGTGAAAACATCCCGGTATCCGATGCCGTATCGGTCATAGAGGGTGACGTGGGCGACTTCAGGACGGTGCGCGAGTGGATGGATGGCATCGATATCGTCTACCACGAGGCCGCCATCGCCTCGGTGCCCGAGACCGTCGGTAACCCGCTGGGCAGCGAGCGCACCAATTATCGGGGCACCCTGAACGTACTTGAAGCGGCCCGCCAGGCCGATGTCAAACGCGTCGTTTTCGCCTGCTCGGCCGCCGTCTACGGCGACCTGCCGGAGCTGCCCAAGACCGAGGACATGCCGGTCAGGCCGCTGTCGCCCTACGCGGTCGACAAGCTGGCTTCCGAGCACGCCTGCCAGGTCTATACACAGCTGTATGGGCTGGAAACGGTCGCACTGCGCTATTTCAACGTGTTCGGTCCGCGCCAGGACCCGTCCTCGCCCTATTCCGGTGTTATCTCCATATTCGCGGACCGGATCAGCCAGGGCAGGCAGCCGTCCATCTTCGGCGACGGCGAGCAGACCCGTGACTTCGTCTATGTTGCCGACGTGGTGGAGGCCAATATCCGCGCGGCGCGCGCGCCAGCCGCGGCCGGTCAGGCCATCAACGTAGCCACCGGCTCGACCATTACCATCAACGAGTTGCTGCGCACCGTGTGCCGCATCCAGGGCCAGTCCTTCGACCCGGTCTATCAACCGGCCCGGGAGGGCGATATCCGCCATTCCTGCGCCGATATCAGCCGTGCCGGGACACTGCTGGACTGGGCACCCCGCGTGGATTTCGAAACCGGCCTGCGCAGGCTGTTCGAGAGCGAATAGCCACCCGGCACGACGC
>JBATJF010000466.1:0-2874 GCA_049668345.1 Gammaproteobacteria bacterium | reverse complement strand
CGCCTGGGATGAGCTGTTACAATTGACCCTGCAACTGGCGGGCCAGCCGACGCTGGCCGATCCGCGCCAGCTGGAACAGGCGGGCTGAAGATATACATTATGAGTGCAAAGGCTGAATCCATGCAGTTCGACGTGGCCGGATATATGCAGACGGTCGGACAAAGCGCGCGCGCCGCCGCACGTGCCATGAGCCGGGCGGATACCGGCAAAAAGGATGCCGCGCTGCTCGCCATCGCCGGGGCCATCGAGGCCGCCGCCGGGACGCTGAAGGCCGAGAATGCCCGGGACCTCGAGGCCGGTCGCCAGCACGGTCTGGATGCCGCGTTGCTGGACCGCCTGGAGCTCAACGATGACCGGATAGCCGCCATGGCGGAGGGGCTGCGCGAGATCGCGCTGCTGCCGGACCCGGTCGGCAGCATCAGCGACATGAAGTTTCGTCCGTCCGGCATCCAGGTCGGGCGGATGCGCGTGCCGATCGGCGTCATCGGCATCATCTACGAATCGCGCCCGAACGTCACGGCGGACGCTGCCGGCCTGTGCCTGAAGTCCGGCAACGCCGCCATCCTGCGCGGCGGTTCGGAGGCGCTGCATTCCAACCAGGCGATCTCGAAGTGCATCCACGCGGGGCTGGCCGCCGCCGGTCTGCCGGCCGATGCGGTGCAGGTGGTGGAGACGACCGACCGCGCCGCCGTCGGCGAGCTGATCCGCATGAAAGCGTATGTGGACGTGATCGTGCCGCGCGGCGGCAAGGGGCTTATCGAGCGCATCAGCGCCGAGGCAAGGGTGCCGGTGATCAAGCACCTGCACGGTGTCTGCCACACCTATATCGATGCCGGCGCCGACCTCGACAAGGCGGTCCGCGTCGCCTTCAATGCCAAGACCCAGCGTTACGGCACCTGCAACACCATGGAGACCCTGCTGGTGGCGCAGGACATCGCGCCGCGCGTACTGCCGCCGCTGGCAGAGCAATACATGCAGGCCGGCGTCGAGCTGCGCGGCTGCGAGCGCACCCGTGCCGTCCTGCCGGACATCGTGGCCGCCACCGAGGCCGACTGGGACGAGGAATACCTCGCACCGATCCTGGCGATCCGCGTGGTCGACGACATCGATGCGGCCATCGAACACATCGCCATGCACGGTTCGAATCACACCGACGTCATCATCACCGAGTCGCTGGTGCAGGCGCAGCGCTTTCTGCGCGAGGTGGATTCGAGCTCGGTGATGGTGAATGCCTCGAGCCGTTTTGCGGACGGTTTCGAGTACGGGCTCGGCGCGGAGATCGGCATCAGCACCGACAAACTGCACGCGCGCGGCCCGGTCGGGCTGGAAGGGCTGACCACGCTGAAGTACATTGTCATCGGCGACGGCCATGTCAGGACCTGATGCGTATGGCTGCGCTGCCAGGAAACGCCCGGCTGCCCGTTGCGGGGCGCGGGGTGATTACATCGTCCCGCGGCTGCCTGTTGCCGGTTTGCGGTAACTGACTGCATGATCGGTATCCTCGGCGGCACCTTCGACCCGGTTCATTTCGGACACCTGCGCCCGGCCCTGGAGGTCATGCAGGCGCTGGGCCTGGACGAAATCCGCCTGATCCCCTGCAACGTGCCGCCGCACCGGCCGCAACCGGTCGCATCGGCCCGGCAGCGGTTGGCGATGCTGCAGGCAGCAATCGCGGGCCATGCGGGATTCGTGATCGATGAGCGCGAGCTGCACCGGGACGGACCGTCCTACACCCTCGACACGCTGCTGTCACTGCATGCGGACATCAAGGGTGTTGACCTGTGCCTGCTGCTCGGCATGGACGCGTTCCGCGGCCTGACCAGCTGGCATCGCTGGCACGAGCTCATCGACCACTGCCATATCGTTGTGATGATGCGACCGGACGCGACCTTCCCGGGACGCGGCGAACTGGGCAACTTCATCGGCCTGCACCGCGTGCTCGATCCCGCGGTGCTGCGCATGCATTCGACCGGGCTGCTGTATTTCCAGGAGGTCAGCCAGCTGGAGATCTCCGGCACACATATACGGGCACTGCTGGGTCGGGGCGAGGCGGCGGACTTCCTGCTGCCTGACCCGGTGCTGGCGCTTATCCGGGAACAGGACTTGTATACAACGGGCCGCTGAATGAACAAACCAACAGACACACGTCAGGCGGATAACATGGATCCGCGCACGGCACGATTGCTCGGGGTCACACTGCAGGCGCTGGAAGACATGAAGGCCGTCGACACCCGGATCATCGACGTGCGCGACATGACCTCGATCACCGATATTATGGTGATCGCCAGCGGCACCTCGACACGCCATATCAAGGCGGTGGCGGACAATGTCGCACAGGAGGCCAAGAAAATCGGCGTGCGGACGCCGGGCGTGGAGGGCGACAAGGGCTCGGAGTGGATCCTGGTCGACCTGGGAGACGTGGTGGTGCACGTCATGATGCCGGAAGTGCGCGACTTCTACGCCCTGGAGAAGCTGTGGTCTGTCGGCGGTGAGCAACGCTCCGCCGCGGACAGCGAACGCTGACGGCAATCCGGTGCGTATTCACCTGATTGCCGTCGGCACGCGCATGCCGGCCTGGGTGACGGCGGGCTACCAGGAATACACCAAACGCATGCCGCGGGAATGCAGCCTGCAACTGGTCGAGATCGCGCCCGGCCGGCGTGGCAAATCCGCGAGCGTGGCCCAGGCCCGCGAGCAGGAAGGCCGGCAGATCCTGGCGGCGTTGCCCAGGGAGTGCCGGGTTATCGCCCTGGACGTGCGCGGGCAGGCCTGGAGTACAGAGACCCTGGCCGGGCACCTGCAGGGCTGGCTTGGCGCCGGGCACGACGTCGCCCTGCTGGTGGGTGGCCCGGACGGCCTGGCGCCGGACTGCCT
>JBATJF010000465.1:0-8902 GCA_049668345.1 Gammaproteobacteria bacterium | reverse complement strand
TCGACACCTCGGGCAGTATGGATACCGACGTTCAGCTCACGACGGGCAACTACGATCCCGCCACCACGTATACCGGCGCCTGCGACCCGAACTATGTCTACTGGGCCTCGGCAGCCGACAACGGGGTTGCGCCCACCTGCCCGCCATCAACTGCAGGCACAAGTAGACGTGGCTACATCAATGCCAGCTCGAACAATTGCGCTGACTCATTCGCAGGACTGTCATCGAGTGGCCCGGGACGCTACACCGGCACCTTGGCACGCTACAATGTCAGATCGGGCGAGGATCGCTGGCAAAACCTGAGCGAAAGCGACCCTTCCGAGATCATCGATTGCAAGGCCGACCACGGTGTCCACGGTGACGGGGGCGGCAGCGGCACCTACCCGGCCGACCAGAATGATGGCGGTCCGTACAACACCACCGCCACCAATGCGATTAACTGGAATTCGACCGGTGGCGTCTATACGCTGTATTCCGCCAACTACCTGAACTGGATCAACTCAACCGGCGTTGCCACGCTCGAGAAACGGCTGAAGATCGTCCAGGACGTATTCGGCGACCTGGTCGACAGCACCTCGGGCATCAATGCCGGCCTGATGCGCTTCGATGACAAGAGCCAGGCCCTGAATCTGGGCGGCTATTTCCTGCTGCCCATGCAGGTACTGGACAGCACCTCACGCCCCGTGTTCAAGGCCGCGGCCAACGGCATGACGGCAGCCGGGTACACACCGCTGGCCGAGACCCTCTATGAGGCGGCACGTTATTACCGTGGCGAGAACGTCAAGTTCGGCAACAGCACCACACCCGGTACCAACCACAGCGGCGTTCTGGATCCATCCGACAGCACCCTGTACACAAGCCCGATCGAGTACCAGTGCCAGCAGAACTACATCGTGCTGCTGACCGACGGCGACCCGACCTATGACGACAGTGCTGACGCCGATATCGCGGCCCTGCCGGATTTTGCGACCACGGCGGGAAGCTGCGCCTTCAGTAATGGCCCACCGGTGTCGGACTGCCTCGACGAGCTGGCCCATTACCTGTTCGACTATGACCAGCGCACCGACCTGGATGATGTGCAGAACGTCTCCACCTACACCATCGGTTTCGCCACCAACCAGACCTTGCTGCAGGATGCGGCCAACAAGGGCGGCGGCAAGTACTACACCGCTGACGACACCGTCCAGCTCACCACCGCCTTTACCCAGATCATCTCCGACATCCTGGCGGTGAACACCACGTTCGTGGCGCCGGCGGTACCGGTGAATGCCTTCAACCGCCTGACGCACCGCGACGAGCTGTACTTTGCCCTGTTCCGCCCGGAGAAATTCCCGCAGTGGTCCGGCAACATGAAACAGTACAAGCTCGCCGGCACCCCGCCGATTATCACCGATGCCAACGGCGCCGCCGCGGTCGACGCCACCACCGGCTTCTTCTCGACCGCATCGACCAGCTTCTGGACCTCGGGTACCGATGCGCCGGACGGCGATGACGTTGAAAAGGGTGGTGCCGCGGGTGAGCTGACACTGACGCGCAATATGTACACCTATACCGGTGCAACCGCGCCGAACAACGAGGACCTGACTGCGTCATCCAATCTGTTCCACGAGTCGAATTCGGTGGTGACCGCTACCATGCTGGGCAATGTCGGCATGACCAGCACCTACCGCAACGATCTGCTGCAGTGGGCGCGTGGTGTCGACCTGTTCGATATCGACGAGGATGGCAGTACCACGGATGCACGGCGCCAGATGGGTGACCCGCTGCACAGCAACCCGGTAGTCGTCAACTACGGCGGCACCAATACCAATCCGGACATTGCCCTCTTCATTGCGACCAATGAAGGCGTGTTGCATGCCATCGACACCACGGATGGCAGCGAACTGTTTTCCTTCATACCGCAGGAACTCCTGCCAAACCTCGATATCCTGTACAACAACAACGGTGCCAACAGCCATCCCTACGGTCTGGACGGCGCGCTGACCGTCTGGGCAAACGACGTGAACAACAACGGTGTGCTGGAGGATGCCAGCGGCAACACGGAAGCCGGCGAACATGCCTACCTCTACGCCGGCATGCGCCGTGGCGGTAGCAACTACTACTCGCTGGACGTCACCGACCGCAGTTCGCCTGAGCTGAAATGGATGATCCAGGGCGGCACCGGCAACTTTGCCCAGCTGGGCCAGACCTGGTCAAAGATGCAACTCGCGCGCATCAAGAGCAGCGGCAACAAAAAGACCGTGTTGATCTTCGGCGGCGGCTACGATACCAACCAGGATACCGAGACCGCGACCATCGACAGCGTCGGCAAAGCCATCTACATGGTCGACGCGGACACCGGCGCACGCCTGTGGTGGGCCGGCGACAGCGGTTCGGGTGCAAACCTGACAAACGCCGACATGGATTACAGCATACCGGCACCGGTCATGACGGGCGATATCAATGCCGACGGCTACACCGATATCATGTTTGCCGTGGACATGGGTGGCCAGGTATGGCGTTTCGATTTCAACAACAGCGGCAGCAACACGACTATTACCGGTGGCGTGGTCGCCCAGCTGGCCGGAACCGGCACCAACGAGCATCGCCGCTTCTACGTCAAGCCGGACGTCTCGCTGATCAAGGTCAACGGCGTGGTGACCTATGCTGTCGCCATCGGCTCCGGTTATCGCGCTCATCCATTGAGCACGGTCACGCAGGACCGCTTCCACATGCTGTTCATCGGCAACGTCTATTCACCGCCGACGAGCTACAGCTCGCCACTGGATGAATCCGACCTGCTGGATGTTACGACCGACCTGAGCCCGAACCTGGCATCGAGCAGCGGCTGGCGCCTCGATCTGGAACCCGGTGAAAAGGTCCTGGCAAATTCCCTGACGGTAGACGGCACGGTGCTGTTCACCACCTACAAGCCGGATTCGAATCTGGTGAATTCCTGCGCCCCAAGCCAGGGCGTCGGTCGCCTGTATGCCATCAACGCATACGATGCAACACCGACCAAGAATCTCGACGGGGTGGGCTCGCTCAACAGTCTCACGGCAACCGACCGCTACAAGACCCTGGTCCGTGGCGGTATCCAGCCCGAGCCACGCTTGATCTTCACTGATGATGATCATCCGATCCTGGTGGTTGGCCCGGAGAAGGTCGATGATATCGACCTGTTCAACCCGATCAGGCGCACTTCGTGGACAGACTAACCGGAACGGGGACTGTGTCCATGAAACGGGAACGCGGTTTTACGCTGATCGAGCTGATGATCGTGTTGGTGGTGATGGCCATCCTGGTGGCCATCGCCTACCCGAGCTATACCAACCAGGTGTTGAAATCGCGTCGTGCCGATGGCATCGCCGCGCTCAACCGCGCGGCGATGGAGATGGAGAGCTGTCGTTCTGACAACGACGGGAGTTACCTCAACTGTGAGACAACTCGTGGTATCCACAACCGCACCTCAGAGGACGGCTTCTATGTCATTACCGCCCCCGCTTCTGCAACGGCAACCGCCTATTCGTTCGATGCCGATGCTCAGGGCGTCCAGCTGGCCAAGGACAAGCAGTGCTCGAAGCTGACACTGAACTCACTGGGCGTCCGGGGCTATTCGGGCACCGCGTCCAGCGCCGATACCTGCTGGGGACAGTAGCACCATGAAAAAAGGCGCAGGGAGATATCCTCTCCCTGCGCCTTTGCTTTTATCTGGCTGAAACTAGATATCGCGTGCGGCACCATCCCGGTGGCGGTCCACCACCGGCGAATGCAGTACCATGTCCATGCCGCGCCAGCTGTCCATATCCACCGACTGACGCTTGCCACTGATATCTTCCAGGATGATGCGGCTGTGCCGTCCCGTCGAGAACACGATGGCGCGTACCTGGATCAGCTGGCCTGCCAGATTGCTGTACCAGTAGCCGGGTATCGGCTTTTGTTGCAGAAACATCCTGCCTCCTTCGCCCGAGACTGTTCTTGTTGTCGGACTGTTATTGTTCTTGCACCTGATGACATTCTACACCCGAAATGCCATGGCCATGTTATAGCCTGCCGGCTGGAAGCCGGGCAATCGGCCTAAGGTACTAACCCCAGCCAGCCCGGCAGGCATGCCAGCAACATAGCTTATAAATCAATGTATTATGGATTATATGCTCGCGGGAAGGTACACCGTCCGCCTGGGCCAGCCGGCTTGCGGACCTTGTCCTGCCCCGCCGGAGCGGTCGCGACGACCGCTGCCCGCCCGCTTATCTCAGGATAATAGCCCTATCCGCACTTCGACTCGCCACAGTTGAGGCAGGTCAGGCAACCGTCCATCTGGATCGCGGCCTTGGTGTGGCACTTGGCACAAAGCTGCGCACCCTCGGGAAAATCACCCGCATCGCCGCTGTCCTCCGTGCCCTTGGCCGCCTCGTACTGGGCACGTTTCTCGGCAACCAGTTTCAACTGGTGCTCGTCCAGTCCATCATCCTTCAGCAGCCCGATCATGCGCATGTGGCACTCGATTGCGTCACCGATTTCGGCCACCAGGGAGGGCATGTACTTGCCGCCCTTCTTGAAGTAACCGCCTCGCGGATCGAATACCGAGCGCAGCTCCTCCACCAGGAAGGTCACGTCACCGCCCTTGCGGAACACGGCGGAAATAATCCGGGTGAGCGCGACTATCCACTGGAAGTGATCCATGTTCTTCGAATTGATGAAGATCTCGAACGGTCTGCGCAGCTCATTGCTGGTGCCGTGGTTGAGCACGATATCGTTGATGGTGACATACAGCGCATGCTCGGACAGCGGAGTCTTGACCTTGTAGGTAGAACCGATCAGCATCTCCGGGCGTTCGAGCTTCTCATGCAGGTGGACAATGTTGTCCTCCGGCTCCACAGCCGTTGCGGGCTGCTGCGGCTCGTCACGGTCTCCAACCTTGTATCCCACTATCTTTTTTTCAATACGAATAGCCATTCTGTACTCCCGAAAAATCTCTGATTACCGGATAGACACGCAAATCATGGATGCAGTCATTCGCTAGAACTTGCCGTAATAGCCTTCTTTCAATGCATCGTACAGGTTCGCGGCGGTATGGGTCTCACCGTCATATTCGACCTCATCGATACCCTTTAGGCTGACCTTGCTGCCGTCCTCCAGGGTAAATTCATAGATGGTGTTTTCCAGGTCCTTGCCCTTCACCAGCACACCCTGGAAAGCTTCCGGATTGAAACGGAAGGTCGTGCAGCCCTTCAGGCCCTGCTGGTAGGCATAGAGGTAGATATCCTTGAAGTCCTCGAACCGATAGTCCGTCGGTACGTTCGCGGTCTTGGAAATGGAGGAGTCCACCCATTTTTGTGCGGCCGCCTGGATGTCGACGTGCTGATTCGGCGTAACCTCGTCCGCGGCGATGAAATAATCCGGCAACGCATCGCTATCGCTTTCCATGCTGGCATTGGCGTTCGGATTCACGAGTTCGCGATAGGCAAGCAGCTCGAAAGAGAACACGTCTATCTTTTCCTTGGTCTTGCGTCCTTCGCGGATCACGTTGCGGAAATAGTGATGCGCGAAACTCGGCTCGATACCGTTGCTGGCGTTGTTGGCCAGCGAAAGCGAAATCGTGCCGGTCGGCGCGATCGAGCTGTGATGGGTAAAGCGCGCACCGGACTCGGCCAGCTGTTCCACCAGTGCAGGATCGACGCTGGCGACGCGCTGCATGTAGCGGCTGTAGCGCGCATGCAGCACCTTGCCCTTGACGGTGTCGCCGGGCAGGTAACCGTCGCGACGCATCTCCGGACACTTGCGCAGCATTTCCTCGGTCACCGTGAAGTCTTCATTCATAATCGGTGCCGGGCCCTTCTCCTTCGCGAGGTCCAGCGCCACCTGCCAGCCGGTCAGGGCCAGTTCGCGACTGACACGCTCGGTAAATTCCACTGAATCCGACTCGCCGTATTTCATGCGCAGCATGGTGACGGTGGAGCCGAGACCGAGAAATCCCATGCCGTGACGGCGCTTGCGATGGATCTCGTCGCGCTGGCCATCAAGCGGCAGGCCGTTGATCTCGACCACGTTGTCGAGCATGCGGGTAAAAATCGCGACCACCTTGCGGAATTCCTTCCAGTCGAACTCGGCACGCTTGCCAAACGGGTTGCGCACGAACTTGGTCAGGTTGATCGAGCCCAGCAGGCAGGAACCATAGGGCGGCAGCGGCTGCTCGCCGCAGGGATTGGTGGCGCGGATATTTTCGCAGAACCAGTTGTTGTTCATCTCGTTGACCTTGTCGATCAGGATGAACCCGGGCTCGGCAAAGTCATAGGTAGAACTCATGATCATGTCCCACAGGCGCAGCGCCGGTATGGACTTGTACACCTTGCAGGCCACCAGGCCGGCGTTATTGGTGATGTAATCGCCCTTGTACGGCCATTCGCGCCAGATCACCTGCTCCGGGTTGTTCAGGTCGATCCCCTCTTCCTGCTCCTGGCGGCTGATCGGAAACGCCAGCTTCCACTCCGCATCGTTCTGCACCGCGTCCATGAACTCGGTGGTGATCAGCAGCGACAGGTTGAACTGGCGCAGCCGGCCGTCCTCGCGCTTGGCGCGGATAAAATCCATGACATCCGGATGGCCGACATCGAAGGTAGCCATCTGGGCTCCGCGGCGGCCGCCGGCCGAGGACACGGTAAAGCACATCTTGTCGTAGATATCCATGAACGACAGCGGGCCGGATGTGTACGCACCGGCGCCGGACACGTAGGCGCCCCGCGGACGCAGGGTGGAGAATTCGTAGCCGATTCCACAACCGGCCTTCAGGGTCAGGCCGGCCTCGTGCACCTTCTCCAGGATGTTGTTCATGGAATCCTTGACGATGCCGGACACGGTGCAATTGATGGTCGAGGTGGCCGGCTTGTGCTCCTGCGCACCGGCATTGGAGGTAATGCGTCCGGCGGGGATCGCACCATGGCGCAATGCCCAGAGGAATTCACGGTACCAGGCCTCGCGTGCCTCCGGCGTAGCCTCAACGTCGGCCAGGGCGCGCGCGACACGCTTGTAGGTGTCATCGATGGTCTCATCGACCGGCGTGCCATCCTTGGCCTTCAGGCGATATTTCTTTTCCCAGATATCCTGCGATGCCGGCTGCATCGGAATCTCAGTGACGCTGGTCGGGACTGCTTCGAGATGTGCCATCGTTGTCATGTGTCCTGTCGTCCTCCCTCTGTTGTTACATTCTTGTACAGGAATGGTTTTTTGCCGCCTTGCTGTCGGGATATACCGGTAGCCGGGGTCTGCTTTATGCCAACACAACATATTGTGTCGAGAGAGGTGAGATTATTCAGCCCGGGACGCCCTGTCAAGGGCATTTTATGCGGACCTTTAAATATAATAAATACAGTTAGTTATCTCTATTTTCGAGGCGTCGGAAAGGCGTCGCCAGGACAGGGATTTAATAACAGTCAAACACAATATATTGTGTTTCTAATATTCATGGATACTACCGGGATCACACCTGTAGCTAGACTTTTGTCTACAAAACAGGGGCCTGAAAGGTCAGTGAGGGTGTTCGTGCTGCGGCCCCTGCTGTTCAGTGGAGGGGTGCGCATGATGCCCATGCTTCGCGGGAATAGCAAGCAGCATGGCGACCCCCATCAGGATCACCAGAATACCGGCTGCCTTGCGTACCCGCGCATCCCGCACCCAGCGCCCCAGCGTGCCGAATGCGACCCCCATGACCAGCATGGTCGGCAGGGTACCGGCACCGAATGCCAGCATGATCGCGCCGCCTTCCGGGCCTGAACCGCTGGCCAGCGCCAGCGCCAGTACCGAATACACCATGCCGCAGGGCAGCCAGCCCCAGACCAGCCCCAGCAACAGCGCCTGTCCGGCGTGACGTACCGGAATAAAACGCCTTCCCAGCGGCTCGATATGGCGCCAGACGTGCGCACCCGCCCGTTCCAGCCATTGCAACGCCTGCCACCAGCCTCCCAGGTAGAGTCCCAGCAGAATCATGATGACGCCGGCAAGGATACCGCCGACCGGAAAGCCCCCGGTCAGTCCCATTGTCGTGGCCTGCTGGCCCAGCAGGCCGGCCAGCAGGCCGGCCATGCCGTAGCTGGCGATGCGGCCCGTATTGTAGGCCAGATGGGCCGCAATCAGTCGTGAACGGGAATGACGCATGTCCCTGGACAGCCCGGAGGTCAGGGCACCGACAATGCCGCCGCACATGCCGATACAGTGCGTTCCGCCGAGCAGGCCGACAAGGCCGGCAGCGCCTAGGGTTTCGAGGTTCATGGTGATGCGCCAGGGTCAAGCAAGCCAGTATCGAATCCGGAGATACTGCACTGCCGGCGGATGGAGATGAACCGGCAGGTGGACATTGTGAGCAGCCTGGACACCCGTGTCGAGCAGGACCGGCGAGTCATATTGTCGCAGCGTCCGCCGGATGCGGAAAACATAACAACATGCCGCAAGTTCCGCTGGTCGTGTGCGCTTGATTACTGTACCGGCGCAAGAAGCAACGGCGCGGTCTGCGGCTGCTGCAGCATGCCTGACAGGCGCCAGTCATCGGCCCCCAGCTGCACATACCAGTGTCCCTTGCCGAGGGCCACGATCCTGCCGTGGTAATTACCGGTACCCGTATGGCGTAACTGGACGACCTGGTCAACGCCGGCACGGGTCGGATGCAACAGCGACAAGCTGACAGTCTCCGGCCAGCCGCCGTTGATCGCGCTGAGTTGCAGCTGTACGGCATTACCCTGGTACAGCACGAGACTGGCATTCAGTTTATAACGGGCCGCCGCATCGTCGCGTGCCAGATCGAGGTTGATGGCCTTGCCACGTTTGTAATAATCGTCCACCACCAGCCCGTCACTGGTGCTGACAGCAAGGTAGAGCGTGAACATGCCAGCGATCACGGCCGTCATCGGCAACGCGATCACCAGCCACACCC
>JBATJF010000464.1:0-5257 GCA_049668345.1 Gammaproteobacteria bacterium | reverse complement strand
ATGTCCGGCATGCAAGGCATGGGCGGTATGGGCGGCATGTCCGGCATGCAAGGCATGGGTGGTATGGGCGGCATGTCCGGTATGCAAGGCATGGGTGGTATGGGCGGCATGTCCGGTATGAGTGGCATGGGCGGCATGTCCGGCTACTTCCAGATCACACCCCAGGGCCAGATCTACTTCTATCCGGCCAGTGGTATGAGTGGCATGTCCGGTATGTCAGGCATGGGCGGCATGTCCGGTATGTCAGGCATGGGCGGGATGTCCGGTATGTCAGGCATGGGCGGCATGTCCGGCATGCAAGGCATGGAAGGCATGGAAGGCAAGAAAGAATGGACGCCACCCAAGGGCGAGTGAGGGCTCAGTAGGGATCCCGGAGGTACAGGGACGTACCTCTGATCTCTTTCGTCATGAACTGATTTGTCTGTTCTTAAGGTCACGGGATTGATGCATACAGTCAAGGTAACCATCTTTCTGCTGCTGGCTATGGTAAGCACGATGACTTCCTGGATAGATGTCCGGGCGGCCGAACCTGATAGTGAGGCATATGAAGCCGCGCGCTGGCACCCTAGCCACTTTAAACCGGCAATCGATAGCACAAGCGATGAACAGTGCCTGGGTTGCCATCAGGAAATACTGGAACGCAAGGTGCGGGAACAGTCACCGGCCGGGGTTACGGCCAGCGAATCGCTGGCGTGGTACCAGACTCTGGACACCTATGAAGGACCACAGGAGACTTTTCACCGGCGCCACCTGGTAACGCCGCTGGCGAAACAGGTGATGGACATGAAGTGCAACACCTGTCATCAGGGCCACGACCCTCGCGAAGAGGCACCAGTCCCGCCAACCAGCAACGACGCCGGTTATACGCTGCGCAAGGTGGTCAATCCGAAGACCTGCCTGATGTGTCATGGACAGTTTGATTACCAGCTCATGGCGCTGCCCGGCCCGTGGCTTGAAGTCAGCGAAACCTTCGGTGATTCATGCCTGACCTGCCATATAGCGATCCGTACCCACCGCCACCAGGTTAATTTCCTCAATGCCGAAGCCATCGAACAGGCTGGACAGGAAGATGCAGATGTGTGTTTTGGCTGCCACGGCGGACGCGCATGGTTTCGGACCAGTTTCCCTTTCCCGCGTCATAGCTGGCCCGGTATCGGCGAGCAGATTCCTGACTGGGCAAAGGACCGGCCCGGCGAATCGGAGGCGCGTTTTCTTGGCGGCATACCCGGGGAATCGGTACAACCTGCACAGTGATCATCGAACAGAATGGGTAGCTACATGGATCCTGATAAACTGAAGGCGCTCGCATCACGACTTAACATGACCCGGCGGTCTTTCCTGAAGACCTCGGCTGCTGGCGCCGTGACCCTGACCGGCGGCGGTCTTATTGACCTGCGTACTGCGAAACAGGCCAGGGCCTTTGCTTACGAACCCTATCCACGTGATGATGAGCTCGAAACCGTAGTCACCAGTTGCGCGCACAATTGCGGTTCCCGTCACATGCTGGTGGCCCACAAAAAGGGCGATGTGATCGTACGCCTGTCGACCGACGACGGAAGCTATCAGGCAGACGGTCAGCACGGCAAGGACACATTTGAAGAACCCCAGTTAAGGGCCTGTCTGCGCGGCCGCTCATACCGCCAGCGCATCTACTCGGCGGAGCGCCTGCTGTATCCCATGATGCGCGTCGGGGAACGTGGCGAAGGCAAATTCAAACGTGTCTCCTGGGATACTGCGCTCGATCATGTTGCCAACAAGATGGTTGAGATCAAGAACAAGTATGGGCCCACGGCCCTCCTCGACCAGAGCTACGCGGGCGCATCTTATGGTGTATTGCATAAATCCGACCAGATCGAAGGATTGCTTGCCCGTTTCCTCGGGATGTTCGGATGCCGTACCAACTCCTGGTCAGTGCCCTCCTATCAAGGCACCACCTTCAGCTCGCGCACGACATTCGGCACGATTGAGGACGGCAACGAGGACGACGTCTTTGCATACTCAAAGCTGATCATCATGTGGGGCTGGAACCCGGCCTATACCTTCCATGGTGGCAATACGTTCTATTATATGCGCATGGCCAAACAGCAAGGCTGCAAGTTCGTACTGATCGACCCGCAATATACTGATTCGGCCGCGGTATATGACGCATGGTGGATTCCCATCCGGCCCAATACCGATGCGGCCATGCTGGCGGGCATGGCGCACTATATATTCACCAACAATCTCCAGGACCAGTCCTTCATCAATCGATTCGTGCAGGGCATGGACGCCGGTACCATGCCGGACTGGGCCAGAGGCAAGGAGTCGTTCAAGGATTACATCCTGGGCAACTCCGACGGTCAGCCCAAGACGCCTGAATGGGCTGCAGGGATTTGCGGCGTGAAAGCCGATGACATCAAGAAGCTCGCTCATATGTACGCGACCACAAAGCCGGCTGCGCTCAAGGCTTCGTGGGCGCCGGGCCGTAACGCCTATGGCGAACAATACAACCGTATGGCAGCGGCACTCCAGGCCATGACCGGCAATATCGGCATCCTGGGTGGTTGCGCCGAAGGTGTGGGCAAGGCCTGGCACGCGGAGGCTGTCGCTTACCCTTACGACAAGTACTCGAACATCTGGTTCCAGTCGATCAAGTCCGATCGCTGGGCGCACTGTGTGTTGAACTATCCCAATGTCAGGCGCGAAGAGATCGGCCTGTGGCCACGCGAGGATGCAACAGACGGACAGATCCCCAATATCCGCGGTATCTTCTGGCAAGGTTCCGACTGGTTGAACCAGCTCACCAATATCAACAAGGAGCTGCAGGCCATCAAGAAGATGGAGCTGGTGGTGTGCATGGATTCCACCATTACGCCGTCCGGGCTTTGGGCCGATGTGCTGCTGCCGGTGGCGACTCATTTCGAGCGGCACGACACGGCATTGCCGTGGTACAAGGGGCATTACTACATCCATCGTCCCAAAGTCATCGAACCGCTGGGGGAAAGCAAGACCGACTTCCAGATCTTCACTGAACTGGCCTATCGGATAAGCCCTGAATTTGGCCGTGACTTCAATCCCAAGGCTACGCGTAATTACTTCCAGTATGAGGATGATGTCGACGAGGCCTATTTGCGCGACTGGTGGGAGCACAAGGTCATGGCCCATCAGGGCGTGACCATGCCATGGGATGAATTCAAGCGCAGAGGTGTCTACAAGTTCAAACTGTCCCGGCCACATGTCGCGTTTCAGGACCAGATTGAGAAAGGATTGCCCTTCCAGACCCCCTCCGGGAAGATCGAAATCCTCTCAACCCAGCTTGCACAGATAACAGACTGGACCAAGACCATGTATGGCTATCATATCCCGGCTATCCCGAAGTGGATCGAGCCATGGGAATCACTGAACAGTCCGAAAACAGCCAAATACCCGTTCCACCTGATCTCGCCGCATCCCCGCCATCGGACGCATTCGATTTTCAACAATTGCAGCTGGCTGCGGGAGACCTACGAGCAGGAGGTCACCGTAAATGCGTCGGATGCCAAAAAGCTGGGAATCAGGACCGGGGATATCGTCGAAGTCTGGAATGAGCGGGGCAAGGTCGTTGTACCCGCCTATGTCACCGAACGTTGTATGCCGGGGGTGCTCATCATCTATGAAGGGGCCTGGATGGACCTCGATGAAAACGGCGTGGACCGCTCCGGCAACCCGGATTTTCTGACCCTCGACGAACCGAGCCCGGCGGGTGCCTTTGCCTATAACACCGTGCTGGCAAACATCACCAAGACAAAACTTGCACACCGTCCCGGGTGGGACCAGCTCGCCACCTCGCGGGCACACGTATTCCGGCGTGACCTGTGAAATCGGACTAAAGGTACAGACCAATGGCCACAACGAAAGACAAGGCAACGATCAAGGCTGCGATCAAGCGTCACAGGAAAGAAGTCTACACACCCGTGGTCCCGGATATGCAGCTGGGATTTGTCCACAACAATGTGGACTGCATCGGCTGTCGCGCCTGTGAGATCGCCTGCAAGGACAAGAACGGTCTGGCACCCGGCCCCCGATTCAGACGTGTTCAGTATATCGAGGGTGGGACATACCCGGACGTCTATGCCTACAAGGTGAACATGTCCTGCAATCATTGCGCGGAACCCGCCTGTCTGCCGGCCTGTCCGACCGGTGCGATCTTCAAGCGCAAGAAGGACGGCATCGTCGACATTGACTCGACCTTGTGCATCGGCTGCCGGCGCTGCGAGGCCGCCTGCCCTTATGGCGCACCGCAGTACGATCCCATGGACGGTCTGGTGAAGAAATGCAATATGTGTGTGGATGAAATAGACGCCGGACGCAGACCCTACTGCGTGATGGCCTGCATGATGCGGGTGCTCGATGTCGGCCCCATCGACTGGATCTGGGAAAAGGAACTGAAGACCACGGCCATAGGCCCCAATGACACAGTAGTACGTCAGGTAAAGAACATGGCTGATCCGGAACTCACCAAGCCCTCCATCGGCTTCGTCCCGCACAGCAAAGGCAGGGTCGACTGATGTGCGCCGCTGCGGTCACCGGCCAGGCAATCCCTGACAGCGCGAGCCTGCCCGGCGATTTCTGTGAAGCGCTCGCCCAGGATCTGGCGCAGCTCGCGACCCTGCACGACGCCGAAGCGGACAATCCGCTGATTCAATCGCTGAAGCAGACCGGTTTTCCGACCGCGCTGGGACTGAGACTGGAATCGAAGGCCGCGCACGAGGCGCTGCTCCTGATCGAGAAGGCGCTCGCCGGTCTTCCTGACCCACTCGATGAGCAACATGCCGATGAACTCGCAGTGGATTACGCGAGCATTTATCTCACCCACGCGTACCGGGCCTCACCCAACGAATCGGTATGGATCGACGAAGAGCACCTCGAACGGCAACAGCCCATGTTTGAGGTCCGCGAGTATTATCACCGCCATGGACTGGGGGCCGCGGACTGGCGCAAGCGCGCCGACGACCACCTGGTTCTCCAACTCCAGTTCCTGGCCCACCTGTTTGGCGAGGGACAGCGGGATGAAGTATTCATCACGGCGGCCCGGTTCATGGATGAACACCTGCTGCGCTGGTTAATGCCGTTTGCCAGCCGCGTCGCCGGCCGCTGTGCGACACCCTTCTATGCGGGCATCAACTTGCTCACCGGCGCCTATTGCGAGGAATTGCGCGACCTCCTGGCAGACATCCTGGAAAAACCACGTCCGACGTCTGAGGAAATAGAGGCACAAATGCAGCGGACCAGGATGGAC
>JBATJF010000463.1:0-6769 GCA_049668345.1 Gammaproteobacteria bacterium | reverse complement strand
CTTAACACCTCAGCCCCTCAGTAGTCACCGGTTTGCCGCGATGATAAATGATTAAGGGCACCGACGCGATCCGGCCGCCGAGTGCAGCGGCAATGCCTGCCCGGCAAATCCCTCTGATCGTTGACATTGCCGCTCTCTCCTTACCCGATGACAGACAGCCACGAGCGCAGCGTGGCCGCAGCAGCCGGCGTCGACAGCCAGCCCAGCGCAGCACAGTTCACCATCACCGTCACCCGGAACATGGACCGGAATGACCGCTTGCGGGACTTGTGCCGCAGTTGCTGTTATTCTCACCCTTATCGCATTTTTCCCCTTTATCAGGTCAATCATCAATGACACGGTCAGGAAAGCATATAGTCTTCCTCATTCGGAATCATTGCAGTATTTTCTCTATTCCTGATCCGCAGTCTCGTTGCCATTATGGCGCTTGAGCGTTATTCAGTCGCAACGGTATTGTTTCCGGTTGTAATTGCCGCGGCGTGTATGGTGTTAATTGTGATTATGGTATACAGGAGGCATGCACTCACTGTCCCAGGGCGCCATGACATGATCAATGAAATAATCGCCCGGGAGTCGTCTTGAGTGAACAATTCAAAAGGGTCAGACTTCATTAGAGTTTCTTCGCCGGAGATAACAGACGCAATGCGCAGCAAGGGAAGAATCACGTCCTGGAACGCTGCCAGGGGATACGGCTTCATTGCGCCTGCCGGCGGCGGGAAACAGGTGTTCGTGCATATCCGGGCCTTTGCCAGCCGCGACCTGCGCCCGGCGTTGAACGCGTCGCTGAGCTACACCCTGGCTGCCGACAGGCAGGGTCGTCCCTGCGCCGCAGACGCTGTCCTGGCCGGTGATCGTTCGCCACCAGTGGCAATACGCCGGACTGTTCCACTGCCGGTCTTGGGTGCAGGGCTGTTTTTCATGCTGCTGGCAGCGGCTGTATTGATGGAGAAGCTCCCCGGCTGGATGCTTGCCCTGTATGCCTTCGCCAGCCTGTTCACCTTCCTCGTCTACGCCCTCGACAAAAAGGCTGCCAGGAAAGGTACCTGGCGCACACAGGAGAGCACCCTGCATCTGCTGGCGCTGGCGGGTGGCTGGCCGGGGGCGCTCGTCGCGCAGCAGCAGCTGCGGCACAAGTCCCGCAAGCGGTCATTCCGGGCCATGTTCCGGGTGACGGTGATGGTGAACTGCGCTGCGCTGGGCTGGCTGTCGACGCCGGCCGCTGCGGCCACACTGCGCTCGTGGCTGGCTGCCATCGGGTAATGCCGGTGCGGCAATGTCGATGATCAGGCGGATTTCCCGGGCAGTCATTGCCGCAGCACCTGGCGGCCGAATCGCATCGGTGCGGCTAATCATCTATCATCGCGGCAATCCGGTGACTACTGAGGGTCTGGAGCGTCCATGGTGTTGAAAGCGCTGAGCGAATTTCTGCGGTATGAGGCAAGCGGCGGTATCCTGCTGTTGCTGGCCGCCGTGCTGGCCATGCTGGTCGAGAATTCCGCGGCCAGCGGTCTTTACGACGCGCTGCTCGGCACGCCGGTGCAAATACGCTTCGGCGAGTTCGAGATTGCCAAGCCGCTGCTGCTCTGGATCAATGACGGCCTGATGGCGATCTTCTTTTTCCTGATCGGCCTGGAGGTAAAACGCGAAATTCTCGACGGCGAACTGTCCGAGCCATCCCGCGTCGTGCTGCCGATGATCGCGGCGGTCGGCGGCATGGCCGTGCCGGCCGCCATCTATGCCGCGATCAACTGGGGCGACGCGATGGCCCTGAAAGGCTGGGCCATTCCGTCGGCCACCGATATCGCGTTCGCGCTCGGCGTGCTTGCGCTGCTCGGCAGCCGGGTGCCGAATACGCTCAAGCTGTTCCTGATGACGCTGGCCATCGTCGATGACCTGGGCGCCATCGTGATCATCGCAATTTTCTACACGGCCGACCTGTCGCCGAACTCGCTGCTGGTCGCCGCGGCGGCGCTGGGTGTGCTGTTCGCACTGAATCGCTTCGGCGTGCTGGCGCTGGCCCCTTACCTGCTGGTCGGGATGGTGCTGTGGGCGGCGGTGCTCAAGTCCGGCGTGCACGCCACCCTGGCCGGCGTGCTGGCCGCGCTGTTCATCCCCTATGCGCGGGAAGAGGGCGAGACGCAGACGCAGCTGGAGAAACTGGAGCATGACCTGCATCCGGCCGTGGTGTACGGCATTCTGCCCCTGTTTGCCTTCGCCAACACGGGCATCTCCTTCGAAGGACTGACGGCCGATTCGCTGTTGCACCCGGTGCCGCTCGGCATTGCGGTCGGACTGTTCGTCGGCAACCAGATCGGCGTATTCGGCCTGTCCTGGCTCGCGATCAGGGCCGGCCTGGCCAGGCTTCCGCAGGGCTCCAGCTGGCTGCAGCTGTACGGGGTCGCCGCGCTGTGTGGTATCGGCTTTACCATGAGCCTGTTCATCAGCTCGCTCGCCTTCCAACAGGGCGGTTCCGATATTGCCGTCGATGACCGGCTCGGCATCCTGGTCGGTTCGGTGGTCTCCGCTCTGCTGGGATATGTGATTTTACGTATGGCCACGCCCGGCAAGGTGCAGCAGGCGGGGTGAACGGCAAGCACGGCACAGGGACTGCAGGCGGTTTTACGTGGTCTCCTCTTCCCGTGTTACCCGCACACTGAAGCGGCTGTTGTGAGGACGGTAATGGTCGATACCTCCGCGCATGCTCATCATTCGAACCGGTCGCTCAGACAGAAATACCAGTGGGTGTCCTTTTTTTACGATGTGCTGGATTATCCCTGGGAGTTGCAGTACCGCAGGTGGCGCCCGTCGATATTGAATGACATCAGGGGCGATGTTGTCGAAGTGGGCGTCGGTACCGGCAATAATCTGAATCACTACCACCCGTCCGTCCATGTGAAGGCCGTCGATATCAGTCAGAACATGCTGAACATGGCCCGCAGGAAAAGCAGGAATGCCGCCTGCCATATCGATTTTATCTGTGATGATGCCTGTCATCTCAACCATATTGAAACCTCGAGCTGCGACTGGTTGCTGTCAACTTTTCTTTGCTGTGTGATGCCGGATGCGTTGCAGCCACTGGCCATCGCACAGTTCGGGCGGGTCCTGAGAGCGGGCGGCAGGTTTCGTATCCTTGAAATTATCTATTCCGGGGATCCCGGGTTGAGGCGGCGGCAGCAGCGCCTGGCCTGGCTGGTCGAAAAATTATATGGCGCCCGCTTTGATCGTCATACCCTGACGTACCTCAAGGCGGACGCCAGACTGCGGATAACGGACGTGAAATTCCTGAAAGACGACACCTATATGCTGATCGAGGGTGTAAAAATCGACGCCGGACAGGAGTGAGGGCGCAATTTGAGCTAGAATTGTTCCGCAAGACCGGTCAGTGTGCCTGCAGTTGCCAGGAGAGATAACCCGATGAAACCCGTACTTCGTTTGTTGCTTGTCCTGCTGGTCCTGCCGCTGGCCTCAGCCAGGGCCGCGGACACCTATTTCGGCATGCAGGACGGGAGCAGGGTAGTCGTGGACCCGGATACCAATCGCGCCACGGTCACCCGCGACGGTGTGTCGGCACCGATGTGGGACGGCACCCACCGCATGCAGGACGGCTCCGTCCTCATCATCCGCCAGGGTGTGGTGGTGCCTAACGAGCCCGTGCTCGAGGCACGCGAACGGCCCAAGGCCGAGGAAGAAGAAGACTGGGACGTGCAGCATATCGTGGGTTACTCGCCCTGCGAAAAGCTGGTCCGCCGGGTGTGCGGCAGGAAAGACGAGTGTGCCGATTCCGAGGCTTGCAACCTGGCCCGGCAGCTGCAGGACATGGAAGAGGCGGAACGCGACGAAAGCAGCAACCGCAGCCTGACCACCTATACCAGCGGCCGCTGCCTGCGGGTCGAGAAGGATCCCGGGCTGTTCCCCGACTGCCGCCTGGATAAGCACTGAACGGCGCACGGTGCCAGCGCCGGTTGCCGCGACCGGATTCCGCATGAATACCTCGATCCTGCAGCGACTGCCGGACGATATCGCCGTCGAAATCACCAGGAAGGATATCCGGACCCTGCGGCTCAGCGTGCATGCGCCGGATGGCAGGGTGAAGGTGTCGGCGCCCGTGGCGATGCCGGAGGCGTTTATCAGTGCGTTCGTCCTCGACAGGCTGGGCTGGATCAGGAAACACCAGCTGCGCCTGGCTGCCCGTCATGAACAGCCTGCCTGCCGCTATGCCGATGGCGAGCACCACTGGTTCAGCGGGCGGCGCTATGTGCTGAAGGTGATCGAGCGTCAGGCACCTGCCCGGGTGGCGCTCGGGGATGACAGCCTGGTATTGCAGGTGCGCCCGGGCGCGAGCGCGGAGCAACGCCGCGCGCTGCTCGATGCCTGGTATCGCCGGTACCTGAAAGCGGCCCTGCCGTCCCTGATTGCCGGGCACCAGCCGCGCATGGGCGTGCAGGTGCAGGCGTTCGGGGTGAAGCGGATGAAGACCCGCTGGGGCAGCTGCAATCCCCGGGCGCGGCGCATCTGGCTGAACCTGGAACTCGCCAGGGCGCCGTCAGAATGCCTGGAATACGTTGTCGTGCATGAAATGGTGCACTTGCTGGAGCGACGTCATAACACGCGCTTTCATGCCCTCATGGACCGCTTCCTGCCCGGCTGGCGTGAACACAAAGACCGGTTAAACAGCTTGCCGCTGCGCTTTTGACGGCACGGCCGTGCCGCCTGGTCGCTGTCGGCATCACAGAGAAAAAAGAGGCGGCAGCTGTCAACGACTGCCGCCCCCGGAAAACATCCCTGTGGTATTGCGTGCAGGGGAAGCACGCACCATTGTCTGCCTTGTACAATGGCGGGAGGAATCGTGCAGTCCGGCTATTCCTGCCTGCCCGCGGCCGGCGCAGGCATGCTGTAGCCGGCATATTCGCCGCGATTCAGCCGGCCATCGCCGTCGCGGTCCAGTACGCGCCACTGCCGGGTGATATCTGGCAGCAGGCCGGCCTCGGTCATGGTCAGCGCATCGTCCCGGTCGACATCCAGCTCGCTGAACCGGATGGCGCTGCTGGCTTTCGCGCCGCACAGGCCTGCGGTTGCGCCAAGAAATAGCGTAACCAGAATCAGTTTTTTCATTCGATGCCCCTTTGTTGATTGAACTCTGCGCGGCCGCATGGGTAATCCACAGCAAGGAACGGGCCAGTTCAGGATATATGCAGTTGAATCAATAGGCTAATAGTTGTCATGCGCATACGGCAGTGCCTGGTCCGGCGCGAAAGCGCGTACTCTGTCGCGTCCTGACGACAGGTCGCCGCGACGTAGTCCCATTACGCGCGCAATTGGCCGCGGGCGACTGTCTCCAGCTGGTGACATCTCGTGCGTCGTGAGCCGTGACTGTATCCAGGTAAATGATTCTGCATGTAAATTAGATGATTAGCATATCACTCGATGCTGTTGTACCTTGTCGTTCTCGCCGTTAACCGATCTGCCGCAAGGAGTGTCCCGTGACCATTGCCGCCGCCATCGAGCATCTGAACAGCCTGTTGCCACTGAAGGACCGGCAGCTCGCCCTCGCCCCGCCCCTGCACGCCTTGCACCGGGACATCCTGTACGGATTTGCCGAGACCGGCGTGCCGCCCACGCATGCGCAGATCGCCGCGCGGCCCGGTCTCGGTGATGCCGATGCGGCGCTCGCGCGCCTGGCCGGCGATGATCTCATTGTGCTGACGCCGGACCGAAGCGGGGTGGCCGGCGCCTATCCGTTCACGACCGAGACGCGCGCACATCGCGTGCAGGTCAACGCGCATACCGTGCACGCCATGTGCGCCCTGGATGCCCTTGCGGTCGCGCCGATGTTCGAAACCGGCACGCACATCGACTCGCGCTGCCACGTCAGCAAGCGGCCGATCAGTGTCCGCATGCAGGGTGCGCAGGTGACGGACGCGCAGCCGGCCAGTCCCTGGGTCGGTATCCGCTGGCAGGGCACCTCCGGTTGTGCGGCACAGAGCCTGTGCATGGAAATGGTGTTTCTGTACGACCGGGCCACGGCCGGGGCCTGGCAGCAGGAAGATCCCGGGCATATCGACATATACAACCTGCCGGACGCGGTAGAATTCGCCGCGGCCTTCTTTCGCCCGCTGCTGGACTGACCCGGCCGGGGCGGCGGCTTGTCAATGCGCGAGCCGCTGACATACAGTTGCTGCTTTATACAGAGCGTGTTCCGCCATGTCGCTGCCCTGGTTGTCCGTGTATTCCCTGGTGCTGATCTGGTCGGCCATCGAGCCGGCGGATTACTTCACCTGGTTCCTCGAGGTCGCACCCGCACTCATCGGCCTGGTCATCCTGCTGCTGACGCGGCGCCGCTTCCCGCTTACCGGGCTGGCCTATGCGCTGGTGCTGGTGCACTGCATCATACTGATGGTGGGTGGTCACTATACCTACGCGAAGGTGCCGCTGTTCGACTGGCTCGATACTGCGTTCGAACTCGGGCGCAATAACTACGACAAGGTCGGACATTTCGTGCAGGGCTTCGTGCCGGCGCTCCTGGCGCGCGAGATCCTGCTCCGCAAGGCCGTGGTCAATGGCCGCGTGTGGCTGAATGTTTTCGTGCTGTGTTTCTGCCTGGCTTTCAGTGCATTCTACGAACTGGTCGAGTGGTGGGTCGCGCTGCTGTCGGACGAGGCGGCCGAGGCGTTTCTCGGTACGCAGGGCTATGTCTGGGACACGCAGTCCGATATGGGCTGGGCGCTGCTGGGCGCAGTGCTGTCGCTGCTGATATTGAGCCGGTATCATG
>JBATJF010000462.1:0-4994 GCA_049668345.1 Gammaproteobacteria bacterium | reverse complement strand
GTTGCAGCATAAAGCGGCCCAGGCCGGATTCGACTGGCCGGACATCGGCGGTGTGCTGGACAAGGTAATCGAAGAGCTCGCCGAGTTTCGCGCCGAGATCGGGCAGCGGGACAATCGCGCGGCCTTGCTGGAAGAATCGGGTGACTTGCTGTTCGCGGTCGTCAATCTGTTGCGCCATGCCGGGGTCGATCCCGAGACGGCGCTGCGTGCCGGTAACCGGAAATTCGAGCGCCGCTTTGAGCACGTCGAGGCATTATGCCGGGCGGCGGGGCACGACGTGGCCGGTGCTGGACTCGAGACGCTGGAGCGATTCTGGCAGCTGACCAAGGATGCCGGGCGTGAAGACGGCGAATATCCGGGCTAGTTCTTGATCTGGTTTCTGCGATATTGCGCGTGGGCATCGCGCAGATACAGGTACGGGTCGAGCGCGTCCCGCTTGACACCCTCGTAGGTGTCCTTGTCCAGGGACAGGTTATTCACGGCATCGGCGGCGCGAGCGCCGATGTAGTCGTAGTTGTCCTTGTCCCTGCCCCAGATCTGGTATGTCAGATCAAGCCAGGAATCGCCTATTTGTCCGATGCCATCGCGCAAGTTGGACGGTCCAAGGAATGGCAGGACCAGGTAGGGTCCGGGTCCGACACCGTAGACCCCCAGGGTCTGTCCGGTATCCTCGTCGTGCATCCTGATACCGAAATGTTCCTTGGCGGGATCGAACATGCCGCCGATTCCGAGTGTGGTATTGGTGGCGAAGCGGGTCAGTTCGTTGCCGGCCACGGCAAGCTTGCCCTGCAGCGCAGCGTTGACCATGCGAACCGGCGACTGCAGGTTGAGTAAGAAATTCTTGATCGAGATCCGCAGGGGTTCCGGCGTGTAGCGCAAGCCCCTGGCGACCGGTTTCAGGACATAGAAATACATCTTGTCGTTGAACCAGAATATGCCGCGATTGACTGGTTCGAGCGGGTCGTAGACTTCCTGGAATTCGGCATCATCGAACAGGGGGATGCTGTCGGTGTCGTTGCTGACGGACGGGGCCGTGTGCGGCACGTCATCCTCGCCGGGCAGCATATCGCTGCACAGACCGCAAGCGGGAATCGACAGGGCCAGTAACACGGCGATTATTCTTGTCATGAGGGGGACCTCAAAACGGTTGTTATGGTGAATGGTCGGGCAGAGAGGATTTGAACCTCCGACCCCTTCGTCCCGAACGAAGTGCGCTACCAGGCTGCGCTACTGCCCGCTTGTTAGTACCTGCGGTTGACCGAGAATTCTGCGAGGCTGTACAGGGCGTCCTTGTAGGCTGACTCCGGAAGGGCAGTCAATGCCCCAATGGCAAGGTCAGCTTCCCGTTGCGCCGCCTGCGCAGTGTAGGGGATGGCTCCGGTTGATTCAATAATCGCACACACCGACTGCATGTTGTCATGGCCGCCGTTTTCGATGGCGCGGCGAATCAGCCTGGCCTGGCTGGGGGTGCCCATGTGAATGGCATGGATCAGCGGCAGGGTCGGCTTGCCTTCGGCCAGGTCGTCGCCCAGGTTCTTGCCGGTGTCCTCGGGAGAGGCGCTGTAATCGAGAACATCGTCGATCAGCTGGAAGGCGATGCCCAGATGCAGGCCGTAGTCGGCCAGGGCCTGTTCCATGGCCTCGGGCTGGCGGCCCAGAACCGCGCCGATGCGGGCGGCAGCCTCGAACAGGCGTGCGGTCTTGCGGCTGATCACGTCAAGGTAGCGCTGCTCGGTGGTGTCCGCGTCGCGGCAGTTCAGCAACTGCAGGACCTCGCCTTCGGCAATGGTGTTGGTCGTGTGTGACATGATTTCCATGATGCGCATGTCATTGGCGTCGACCATCATCTCAAAGGCGCGGGAGTAGAGGAAATCGCCCACCAGGACGCTGGCCTCGTTGCCCCACAGGGCATTTGCAGTCATATTGCCGCGCCGCAACTGGGAGGCATCCACGACATCATCATGCAATAATGTGGCCGTATGGATGAATTCGATGACGGCGGCCAGGTTGATGTGCTGGTCGCCGGTATATTCACAGGCATTGGCGGAAAGCAGCACCAGCAAGGGACGTAGCCGCTTGCCGCCGCTGTTAATAATATAGTGCGACAGCTGATTGATCAGCGCCACATCGCTGTGGAGACTGCTGCGGATAAGGTCGTTGACCCGCTCCAGATCGTCGGCCACGATACTCCTGAGTCCGGCGATATCGCATGCACTTGATTGTTTTTTAACTAATTTTAGCATGTGGTCCTGGATTCGATGCGGACTTGCCGGCCGCCCGGTCTGCGCAGAAGGCGAACAGCAAGTCTAACGTTGTTGGCCAGGCAGTTCCAGATGCTAGTCGATTGACCTGCCGGGGCGCAATCATTAGAATGAGCGGCCTTTTTAATGCAGTATTCTTGTTCCGGAGTTACTGAAATGTATGCGGTAATCAAGACGGGCGGTAAACAGTATCGGGTGGCGCAGGGTGATACGCTGCGGCTGGAAACGCTGGACGGCAGCGCCGGCGACGCTATCGAGTTCGACCAGGTACTGATGGTAGGCGAGGGCGCGGATGTGAAAATCGGCACCCCCTTTGTCGCAGGCGGCAAGGTCACCGCCACTATCAAGTCGCAGGGTCGCGGCAAGAAAGTCGAGATCATCAAGTTCCGTCGCCGCAAGCATCACATGAAGCGCATGGGACACCGTCAGAACTACACTGAGGTCGAAATCACCGGTATTTCCGGCTGATTTCCCGCGAGAGGCATTAGCAATGGCACATAAAAAGGCAGGCGGCAGTACCCGAAACGGCCGCGATTCAGAATCGAAACGTCTTGGCGTCAAGCGCTTCGGTGGCCAGAGTGTTCTGGCAGGCAATATCCTCGTGCGTCAGCGCGGCACGCGTTTTCATCCGGGCAAGAATGTCGGGATCGGCCGTGACCACACGCTGTTCGCGACCAGCGACGGCACCGTGCGGTTCGTGCAGCGCGGCGCCAGGAAGCGCAAGTTCATCGAGATCGATGCCGGTTGAGCGGCGCTGACATGCAGCATTCAAGCCCCGCCCCGTGCGGGGCTTTTTGCTTGTCATGAAGGCAGTTCGGTGCGCGGGGGCAGGGAACGGATGGTGGTTGACCGGCTTGAAAGCGATTTCAGCCGACCCGCGTTACCTGCGTCCATTCCGGCACGGTACCGCCGCCCGTGCACGGTGATGCGGAGTATCATATAGGCCATGGCGATGTTCGGACGTGCATCGGCGTGTGGCTTCCATGTCAAGTCTGGTTCCGGTTGGCAGTATGAAATTCATTGATGAAGCGGAAATCGATGTGCGTGCCGGTGACGGCGGCAATGGCTGCATCAGCTTCCGGCGCGAGAAATACATTCCCATGGGCGGACCGGACGGCGGTGACGGCGGCGACGGCGGCAGCGTGCTGCTGGAAGCCGACGAGAACATCAACACGCTGATCGATTTCAGGCATCAGCGCAAGTTCATTGCCGAGCGTGGTGAAAACGGACGCGGCAACAATTGCCGTGGTAAATCCGGACAGAACCTGATCGTCAAGGTACCGGTCGGTACCCTCGTGCACGAGGCCGAAACCGGCGAGCTGCTCGGTGACCTGGTGCGCGCGGGACAGCGCCTGGTGGTGGCGCGCGGCGGTTTCCACGGTCTCGGCAATACCCGCTTCAAAAGCTCGACCAACCGCGCACCGCGCCAGTCCAAGCCGGGGACCCCGGGCGAGAAGCGCCTGCTGCGCCTGGAACTGAAGCTGCTGGCGGACGTCGGCCTGCTCGGCATGCCGAACGCCGGCAAGTCAACGCTGATCTCGGTGGTGTCGGCGGCGCGGCCGAAGGTGGCTGACTATCCGTTCACGACCCTGCAGCCGAGCCTCGGCGTGGTCGAATTCCCGTCCCATCGCAGCTTCGTCATGGCCGATGTGCCTGGACTGATCAAGGGCGCGGCGCAGGGCGCGGGGCTGGGCATCCAGTTTCTCAGGCACCTGTCGCGCACGCGCCTGTTGTTGCATCTCCTTGACATGGGGCCGCTGGGTCACCCGGTGGAGGATGCCAGGACGATTCTCGAGGAACTCCGGGCGTTCAGCAGCAAGCTGGCCGAGCGCGAGCGCTGGCTGGTGTTGAACAAGGTGGACCTGCTGCCCGCAGAGGAACGCGACGCGCGTTGCCGCGAGGTGGTGGAGGCGCTGGACTGGCACGGACCGGTCTACCCGATCTCTGCCCTGAACCGGACCGGTACCGGTGACCTGGTATACGCGGTCATGAACTACCTCGAGCAACATCCGCCCGCGGCGGACTGATGCGCCTGGCCGGTCGCCGCACGAACTTGTGCGAATGCCGAAAACATAACACTATCGCGTTTGATCCACTGTACACAGGTGCGGCGAGTCTATGTCCGAGAAACGCAATCCCGCTTCGTGCCGGCGCTGGGTCGTCAAGATCGGCAGTTCCCTGCTGACCAACGACGGCCAGGGGCTGGCGGTCGATGCGATCAGCGGCTGGGTCGAGCAGATTGCCGGCCTGCGACAGGCTGGCCGGGAAGTCCTGCTGGTATCTTCCGGTGCGGTCGCGGAGGGCATGACCCGCCTGGGCTGGAAGCGTCGCCCGCATGCGCTGCACGAGCTGCAGGCGGCGGCGGCCGTCGGCCAGATGGGACTGGTCCAGGCCTACGAATCGCGCTTCCAGAAATTCGGTCTGCATACCGCCCAGGTGCTGCTCACGCACGAGGATCTGGCGGACCGGCAGCGATACCTGAACGCCCGCAGTACCCTGCGCACCCTGCTGGGTCTCGGTGTCATCCCGGTGGTCAACGAAAACGACACGGTGACCACGGAGGAGATCCGCTTCGGTGACAACGATACGCTGGCGGCGCTGGTCGCGAACCTGAGCGCGGCGGACCTGCTGATCCTGCGGACCGACCAGGGCGGCAGGTACGATGGGGACCCGCGCACGACCCCGGCTGCACGCCTGATCGCCGAGGCCGATGCGGAGGATGCGGGGCTGGAT
>JBATJF010000461.1:0-3132 GCA_049668345.1 Gammaproteobacteria bacterium | reverse complement strand
TCCGTGTTCTTCCGTGTGCTTCCGTGGCCATTACGGGGTGTTACACCGATAGATGACATTTATCCACCGTGGGCATGCAGGCTGTTATATGATGTTTGCCACTTGTTTTCGCTCCCGCAATCAACGGAGGCATGACCGCCACACATGACGCGTATCCTCGGCATCGACCCGGGCTCCCGGGTCACCGGCTACGGCATCGTCGACCAGGACGGGCAGCGCCTCGCCTACGTGGCCAGCGGCTGCATCCGCGTGCGGGGTGACACGCTGGCGGAGCGGCTCGGCATTATCCTGTCCGGCGTCGGCGACATCATCGGCGAATACCGGCCCGATGAAATGGCCATCGAATGCGTATTCATCAGCAGGAACGCCGACTCCGCGCTCAAGCTCGGCCAGGCACGCGGTGCGGCGATCTGCGCCGCGGTGCAACAGGACATTCCCGTCGACGAATACGCCGCGCGCGCGATCAAGCAGGCCGTGACCGGCACCGGTGCGGCCACCAAGGAACAGGTGCAGCACATGATTTGCGTGCTGCTGGCGCTGCGCGGCAAGCCGCCCAGCGACGCCGCCGATGCGCTTGGCATCGCCGTCTGCCACGGACATCACCGCGAAACGCGCCGCCGCATGCAGGCCATGCAGCCGGCGCGTGAGGCACGCACGTGATCGGCCTGCTGCGCGGCCGCCTGCTCGACAAGCAGCCGCCGACGCTGCTGCTCGACGTGCAGGGCGTCGGCTACGAGGTCGACGTGCCCATGACCACCTTCTACGACCTGCCTGCCGTCGGCCACGACATCACGCTTTTCACCCACCTGGCGGTGCGCGAGGACGCGCATACCCTGTACGGTTTTGTACGCCTCTCCGACCGCACGCTGTTCCGGCACCTGCTCAAGGTCAATGGCGTCGGCGCGCGACTGGCACTTGGCATCCTCTCCGGCATGGATGCCGGCCAGTTCACCGCCTGCGTGCACGCCGGCGATACGGCGGCACTGGTGCGGCTGCCCGGCATCGGCAAGAAGACCGCCGAGCGGCTCATCATCGAGCTGCGCGACCGGTTGACGGCCGAAGCCGGTACGGCCGCGGTGGCACCCGGCGCGGCCGGGGCGTCCACGGCCAGCCCGGTGGAGGATGCGGTCAGTGCACTGGTCGGGCTCGGCTACAAGCCGCAGGAGGCCAGCCGCATGGTACGCGCGATAAACGCCATGGAATTGTCGTCCGAGGAGATCATCCGCCAGGCCCTGCAATCGGTGGTGCAGTAGCAGCTTGATTACTGCCGCCGGCTCACAGACACTACTCGACCATGATAGAAACTGACCGCCTGGTGACCCCCAAGGGTTCACGCGAGGACGAGATCCTCGACCGGACTGTCCGTCCGCAGCGTTTGGCCGATTACGTGGGGCAGCCGCAAGTCTCTGAACAGATGGAGATTTTCATTAGTGCGGCGCGGGGCCGCGGCGACGCACTGGACCACACCCTGATTTTCGGCCCGCCCGGGCTGGGCAAGACCACACTGGCGCACATCATCGCCAACGAAATCGGCGCCAACCTGCGCCACACCTCCGGCCCGGTGCTGGAACGCCCCGGCGACCTGGCCGCGCTGCTCACCAACCTCGAACCGAACGACGTGCTGTTCGTCGACGAGATCCACCGCCTCAGCCCGGTGGTGGAAGAGATCCTGTACCCGGCGATGGAGGACTTCCAGCTCGACATCATGATCGGCGAGGGCCCGGCCGCGCGTTCCATCAAGCTCGACCTGCCGCCGTTCACGCTGGTCGGCGCCACCACGCGCGCCGGTCTGCTGACCTCGCCGCTGCGTGACCGCTTCGGCATCGTGCAGCGCCTGGAGTTCTACAACCAGCGCGACCTGGCCGGGATCCTGCAGCGCGCGGCAGGCATCCTCAGGATCAGCATCGACGCCGAGGGCGCGCTGGAACTGGCGCGGCGCTCGCGCGGCACGCCGCGCATCGCCAACCGTCTGCTGCGCCGTGTGCGCGACTACGCCGAGGTGAAGGCCGATGGCCACATCACGCGCGACGTGGCCGCCGCCGCCATGGTCATGCTGAACGTCGACGAGAAGGGTTTCGATACCCAGGACCGCAAACTGCTCACCACCATTATCGAGAAATTCGGTGGCGGCCCGGTCGGCGTGGACAACCTGTCCGCCGCCATCGGCGAGGAGCGCGGCACCATCGAGGACGTGCTGGAACCGTACCTGATCCAGCAGGGCTTCATCATGCGCACGCCGCGCGGACGCGTCGCCACGCGTCACGCCTACCTGCATTGCGGCCTGAAACCGCCGGCGCTGCTGGTCACGGAGCCGCTGGAACTGCTCCAGGCCGCAACCGGCGAGGAAGTCTCATCCTGATCAGCCGGATGTCGCTGTTCCCCGACAGCTTGACACGCTGCATGCATGCTAACACCATCACGCAACAGTGAATTTATCGTACCCACCGTGGTCTCTACCCCGCATATCGCACCGGTTGCCGGAATGATGGCGCAAGATGCGGGTTAATGGTCAATGAGGAGAGCGAGTGGCCGGCTTTCAGTGGCGCGTGCGCGTCTATTACGAGGACACCGACAGCGGCGGCGTGGTCTACTACGCCAATTACCTGCGTTTCATGGAGCGCAGCAGGACGGAGTGGATGCGTACACTGGGTTTTGAGCAGGACCGGCTGCTTGCCGGGCATGGCATCCTGTTTGCCGTGCGTTCCGCGCACATCGATTTTCTGCTGCCTGCGCATTTCAACGAGCAGCTCGACGTGAGTGCCGAGGTCGTGCGGCGCGGTCGCGCCAGCCTGACGTTCCGGCAGGCGGTCACGCGCGTGGACGATGCACGGCTGCTGTGCGACGCACAGGTGAAAATCGCCTGCCTCGATGCGGACGCGTTTCGGCCCATGCCGATACCGGATTTCATTTTAAAGGAGCTTTGAATGGCGACGGACATGTCGTTTTTCCACCTGATCATGGGTGCCAGCATGGTCGTCAAGCTGGTCATGCTGCTGCTGCTGGCCGTGTCCATGGCGAGCTGGACCATGATCTTCCGGCGGCGCACGGCACTGAAGGCGGCGCAGGCCGCGGCGGATGAATTCGAGGACCGCTTCTGGTCGGGCGGCGACCTGTCCGCGCTGTACCGCGAGA
>JBATJF010000460.1:0-4140 GCA_049668345.1 Gammaproteobacteria bacterium | reverse complement strand
AGAATCTGGTTCAGTGTCTGTTCGCGCTCGTCATGGCCGCCGCCCAGCCCGGTGCCGCGCGTACGCCCCACGCTGTCGAGTTCATCGACGAATATGATGCTGGGGGCGTTTTTCTTCGCCGCCTCGAACAGGTGACGCACGCGGGCAGCGCCGACACCGACGAACACCTCGATGAATTCGGACCCGGAGATCGAGAAGAACGGGACCCCCGCCTCTCCCGCCAGGGCGCGTGCCAGCAGGGTCTTGCCGGTGCCTGGCGCGCCCATCAGCAGCACGCCGCGCGGCACTTCGGCGCCGAGCTTGCGAAAGGTCTCGGGATGCCTGAGGAATTCCACCAGCTCGGTCACTTCCCGCTTGGCGTTCTCCTGCCCCGCAACATCCTCAAAGGTGACCTCAGGCACCTCTGCCACCCGGGCCGGGGCCTCGAGAAAGGTTTTCAGCTCGCCCGGCCCGCCCAGTCTTCCGCCCAGCGCACGCGAGGTCTGCCGGTATACCCAGTAGAAAAACAGGATCAGGAACAGCCACGGCAGCAAGGCTAACAACACCGTTAGCGTGCCCTTCTCGGCCTCGCTGGCGACCCGGAGCCTGACCTCGTGCGTCTCGAGCAGGGTCAGCAGGCTGTCATCCCCGAACACCGGGACGGTAGTGCTGAAACGCCGCGCGGTCTCGCCCTGTGGCCCGATGTCCGCGGCGGCGCGCAACGTCCCTGCGGCATCGTTGCCGCGCAACAGCAGCTCTTCCACCTGGCCGTCCCTGACCAGTTCGCGGAACTGGCTGTAGGGGATCTCGTAGGCCGGCTCGGAGGGCAACCGGTGCTGCAGCGACAGGTACACCAGTATCAGGAGCACGAATGCCACCAGATAGCCGGCCCATGACGGATACCTCTGTTGCCAGGCGGGTTGCTCGTTCATCTTGTATCCCGGAGTTGGTGCTTCCTATCGTATCCGGCATCACGCTGGGGCGCCACTTCGGCAAAGTGGCACCTTTTTCCTGGCAAGCAATACCAGGGAAGCCCTGATATATTGAAACATTCCCGTCATTGCGAGCGCGATGTACATGGAGGTACAAGTGCCGCGCAAGGCATGGAGAAGGTGAAACCGGGAACCGGTTGAGAGACTGGCCTGGGCCATGCCGGGGGCGGCTAGCGTGGCAATCTCATACTATGGGCTCTTCCTCAAATCGAGTGGGTAGATTCCCGTTGCGGGGCCGAATTCATTCGGCCAACAACCTTGCCATTAGCAGCAATGCGTCTCGTCTGAATTGATGTGTTACCCACTCAATCAGGGGAAGTCCCATACTATGGAACCAGTTGCCTGGAGCTTGCTTCGTCACCCTGTTCCCCGGCAACTGCTCCATGTGTCGCCTGAGGCGCCTGCTGTTGGTACTCTGCCGCCTGCATGGCCCGGGCCAGCCCCTCGACCCGGGCTAGTCCTGCAGGACGTAGCGGCCCGGAGCATTGCCAATAACGCTATAGCCCTTCTTCGGCGCGCCCATCGGTGGCGGCAGCACCTTCTTGCCCGAGTGCCCGACCAGCCAGCGTTGCCATTCAGGCCACCAGGAGCCGTCCTGAACCGGAACCATCGATTGCCACGTGTCCGGGTCCACGTAGTGGTCGCCTTCATGCCGCGTTGATACCTGGTAACTGCGGCCCTTGTGCCCGGGTTCGCTCACTACCCCGGCATTATGACCACCCTTGCCGAGCAGGAAGGTGACGTCAGTGTCGGTGAGAAGATTGATCTTGAAGACCGAGCGCCAGGGCGCAACATGGTCCTTGACCGTGGCGACGCAGAAGATCGGGGCCCGGATGTCGCTGATGACTGCCGGCTTGCCGTCGACCCGATAGCGTCCTTCCGCGAGGTCGTTTTCGAGGAACAGGCTGCGGAGCAGCTCCGACTGCGTGGCGAAGGGGACGCGGGTAGTGTCGGCATTCCAGGCCATCAGGTCGGTCATGCCCTGACGCTCGCCGAGCAGATATTCGCGGAGCATGCGCGACCAGATCAGGTCATTCGAACGCAGTAGCTGGAAGGTACCGGCGAACTGCTTGCCGTCGAGGTAGCCCTGGTCCCACATCAGATCCTCGATATAGGCAACCTGGCTCTCGTTGATGAAGGGCATGAGCTCGCCGGGTTCGGTGTAGTCAAGTTCCGTCGTGAACAGGGTAATCGTCCCGATCGTGTCCTCGCCGTCGCGCGCCATGGCCGCAGCCAGCGTGGCGAGCAGGATCCCGCCCAGACAATAACCGGCGGCATGTATGCGGCGCGCCGGGACGACCGCCTGGATCGCCCTGATCGCGGCAGCGATACCGAGGCGACGGTAGTCATCCATGCCAAGGTCGCGATCCTCTGCGACAGGGTTTTTCCAGGAAATCATGAACACCGTGTGGCCCTGTTCGACCAGATACCTTACCAGGGAATTGCGGGGCGACAGGTCGAGAATGTAGTACTTCATGATGCATGCCGGCACGATCAGGACCGGCTCTGCATATACCCTGGCAGTGACCGGGCTGTACTGGATGAGTTCGATCAGGCGATTGCGGAAGATCACCTTTCCGGGCGTAACGGCGACGTCGCGACCGACCACGTAAGCCTCCGTGCCCACGGCTTTGCGGCCCGCAACCATGCGCTCCCAGTCCTCGATAAAATTGAGCGTGCCGCGAACGAAGTTGTAACCGCCCGCCGCCTGCGTCGCCTGCAGGACCTCGGGATTGGTGAGTATAAAGTTGGATGGCGAGGCCATATCGAGGAACTGACGGGTAATGAACTCGATGGCCTTTTCGTTGCGCGGCGTCACGCCATGCACACCGGTTGTCGCGTTGTGCCACCACTGCTGGTTCAGGAGAAACCACTGATAGATCCAGCTGAACGGCACTTGCTGCCATTGCTCTGCACTGAAGCGATGGTCCTGGGGCAAGGGCTCGATGCAGGGTGGTGTCTGCGGATCCGTACCGGCGCGCGCTGCCTGCACGACGAAACGGGTCGCCTTGCGCGCGGCCTTCTGCACCAGCTCGATCTGCTTTCCGGGTGAGGCGACGAGGTGAGCGAGCCACTCGAAATAGGCCGTCATGAAGCCGGCCGGCGAGACGCCGAGGGTCAGCCGCCCCAGCATGGCGTTGAAGAAGTGATCGATGGTCCGGGCACTGGCCGGGAAGGCGAGCGCCTCGGCGATTTCCTTCGCCGGCCCCGGCGGCAGCGCAGCAGGCGGGATATCCTGCGCAGGTACCGTGTCCTGGCGTGCCGTCAGCGTCGGCTCGGGTGCCGTGGCCGCAGCAGCTTTGCTGCGCTTCGCAGCCGGCTTCGCAGAACTGACTGCACGCTTCAGCGTCCGGGGTGAGGGTCGCCGGCCCCGGGTGGTTTTCTTCCTGGCCATGCCATTGCTCCTTGCATTACAGGGGTCGGTGACCAATCGCAACCATGATCATTTGTCACCGACTGCCTGGTTCGCGACCAGGCCTTTCCTCAGCAGCACCACTTCCTCTTCCCGCCGGACCTCGCTGCTGAAGCCGCGCTTGCGAAACATGGACAGCATGCGCCGGTTGTCCGGGTCCGTCTCGGCAACCAGTTCCGCGATACCCCAGCGCGCAGCCACCTCGAGGCAATAGTCCAGCAACAGTCCGCCAACACCCTTGCCCTGCCACGCATCCGGCACGATAACCGCGTACTCCGCCGTCTCGTGATTGAGATCGGTCATGAGCTGTCCGACACCGATCAGCTCGCGCTGTTCGCCCGAGCCGGCCTCCGCCACCAGTGCCAGCTCGCGCTCGTAGTCGATCATGCAGTGCCGCACCGCCATCTTGTGATCACTGGTTTTGAACATCGAGCGGAACCGGTAGCGGATCGATTCCGGCGAGGAACTGGCGATCAGACCGTGCCAGAGTGGCTCGTCCTCGGGCCGGATCGGCCGCAGTACTATTTCGGTGCCGTCACGCAGCTGGCGATGACGGATGAGTTGTTCCGGGTACGGGCGTATCGCCAGGTGTGAGTACACATCATGCGCATGCGGCCGGGCATGCCGGTTGAGCACCGCCGCGGCATCGAGCGCAATGACGCCCGTGGATGTCACGCGCAACGGATTGATATCGAACTCCAGGATTTCGGGATAGTCCGCCACCAGGCAGGAAAAGCGGATCATGACCTCGATGAG
>JBATJF010000459.1:0-5019 GCA_049668345.1 Gammaproteobacteria bacterium | reverse complement strand
CGCAACGTGGTGCTGGACAAGGCGTTTGGCGCCCCGACCATTACCAAGGACGGCGTGTCCGTGGCCAAGGAGATCGAGCTGGAAGACAAGTTCGAGAACATGGGCGCCCAGATGGTGAAAGAGGTCGCCTCCCAGACGTCCGATGTCGCCGGTGACGGCACCACCACCGCCACCGTGCTGGCCCAGGCCATGGTGCGCGAGGGCATGAAGGCTGTTGCCGCGGGCATGAACCCGATGGACCTGAAGCGCGGCATCGACAAGGCGGTCACCGCCGTGGTCGGCGAGCTGCAGAAACTGTCCGCCCCGTGTTCCGACAGCAAGTCCATCGCCCAGGTCGGTACTATCTCGGCGAACTCCGATGAGTCGGTCGGCAGCATCATCGCCGATGCCATGGACAAGGTCGGCAAGGAAGGCGTGATCACCGTCGAGGAAGGCACCTCGCTGGAAAACGAGCTGGACGTCGTCGAGGGCATGCAGTTCGATCGCGGCTACCTGTCCCCGTATTTCGTCAACAACCAGCAGAACATGTCGACCGAGCTGGAAGACCCCTACATCCTGATCTACGACAAGAAGATCTCCAACATCCGTGACCTGCTGCCGGTGCTGGAAGGCGTCGCCAAGTCCGGCAAGCCGCTGCTGATCATCTCCGAGGACGTGGAAGGCGAGGCGCTTGCCACGCTGGTCGTCAACACCATCCGTGGCATCGTCAAGGTGTGTGCCGTGAAGGCGCCGGGCTTCGGTGACCGTCGCAAGGCCATGCTGCAGGATCTCGCCGTGCTGACCGGTGGCCAGGTGATTTCCGAGGAAGTCGGCCTGTCGCTGGAGAAGGCCAGCCTGGACGACATGGGTACCGCCAAGCGCGTTGTGGTGACCAAGGAAAACACCACCGTGATCGATGGTGCCGGCCGCAAGGAAGACATCGAGTCACGTGTCACCCAGATCCGCGTCCAGATGGAAGACTCCACCTCCGACTACGACAAGGAAAAGCTGCAGGAGCGTATGGCCAAGCTGGCCGGTGGTGTTGCCGTGATCAAGGTCGGTGCCGCAACCGAGATGGAAATGAAGGAGAAGAAGGCCCGCGTGGAAGACGCGCTGCACTCGACCCGTGCCGCCGTAGAGGAAGGCGTGGTGCCGGGTGGTGGTGTTGCCCTGATCCGTGCCCTGGCCATGACCGGTACACTCAAGGGCATCAACCATGACCAGGATGTCGGCATCCAGCTCGCCATGCGTGCCATGGAAGAACCGCTGCGCCAGATCTGCAAGAATGCGGGTGAGGAAGCCTCCGTGGTCCTGAATGCCGTGGCCAGCAACAAGGGCAACTACGGTTTCAATGCCGCTACCGGTGAATACGGCGACATGATCGAGATGGGTATTCTCGATCCCACCAAGGTCACGCGCTTTGCGCTGCAGAATGCAGCCTCTGTCGCCGGCCTGATCATCACCACCGAGGCCATGGTTGCCGAAGCACCGAAGGACGAAGCCGGTCACGGTGCGCCGGATATGGGCGGCATGGGCGGTATGGGTGGCATGGGCGGCATGATGTAAGCCACCCGGCTGTCTCGCAGTAATCAAAAGGCCCCGCTGGCAACAGCGGGGCCTTTTGTTTGTAGATGGCGTGAGACGTGAAAAAAGAATGGCCACGGAAGCACACGGAACTACACGGAAAATGCAGGGTGCGTTTTACGCACGCCGCAACCGCATGGGTTTTATTGTTCCGTGTGCTTCCGCGGATTCCGTGGCCATTTCCCGTTGCTTGCAGTCCAGGCGGGCTGCATGGCGGCCGGGATGGCACAGGGCTGTTATGCTATTTGTGCCGGAGAGCAATCATCGTACATAATCGGAACATGGAAACCGTCGTCTATCCCGGCACCTTCGACCCGATTACCAACGGTCATACCGATCTGGTGGAGCGCGCTGCGCGCCTGTTCGAAAAGGTGATCGTCGCGGTGGCGGTCAATCCGGGCAAGGGTACCGCCTTCCCGATAGAGACACGCGTGACACTGGCGCGCGAAGTGCTTGCGCATGTCGACAATGCCGAGGTGTGCAGCTTCGATAACCTGCTGGCGGACTACGTGCGGCAGAGGGGGGCCAATGTCATCCTGCGCGGCCTGCGTGCCGTATCCGATTTCGAATATGAATTCCAGCTCGCCAGCATGAACCGCCGCCTTGCGCCGGAGGTGGAGACCATGTTTCTCACGCCGGCCGAGCAGTATGCCTATATTTCTTCCAGCCTGGTGCGGGAGATTTCCAGCCTCGGCGGCGATGTCACGCCATTCGTGCATCACAAAGTAGTGGCTGCATTGAGCGGGCGTATCTATTAGAATTTCAGCAGTTTCGGCAATTCCGGTCTATCCTGCAGGCACTCCCTATGGCTTTGATGATTACAGACGAATGCATCAACTGCGATGTGTGCGAGCCGGAGTGCCCGAACGATGCCATCTACCAGGGCGTTGAAATCTACGAAATCGACCCGACGCTGTGCACCGAGTGTGTCGGTCACTTCGAAACATCGCAATGCGTCGAGGTCTGTCCGGTCGAGTGCATCCCGGTGAATCCTGATTACGTGGAAAGCCGGCAGGAACTGACCCTGAAGTACGAGGCATTGATGGCCAGGAAGGAGGCCGGGTGAGGCCGCTCCGGCTGCCGCTCCGTGCCATGCCCCTGCTCGGGGCCTTGTTGCTGTCACTGCTGTGTACTTCCTGTCTCGATCCCAACAAGGGCGGCAAGCAGCACAACGCCGCCATCGCCAGCGCGCATCCGCTGGCGACCCTTGCCGGCATGGAAATTCTCGCGGCCGGCGGTAATGCCTTCGACGCGGCCGTGGCAGTGAGCGCGGCACTCGCCGTGGTGGAACCGTACAGTTCCGGGCTGGGTGGCGGCGGTTTCTGGCTGCTGCACCGTGCACGGGACGGCTTCCAGGTCATGGTGGACGGCCGCGAAAAGGCACCGCTGGCTGCCACGCGAGACATGTTTCTGGATCGGGACGGTGATGTGATGATCGGCGCGACGGTCGATGGCGCGCTCGCTGCCGGCATTCCGGGCGAGCCCGCCGCGCTGGTGCATATCGCGCGGTTGTACGGGCGTCTGCCGCTCAAGCAGTCGCTGGCGCCGGCAATCCGGCTGGCACGCGAGGGCTTCCTGGTCGATGAGCGCTACCGCGCCATGGCCCGGTTCCGGCTCGATGCCCTGCAGGAAGATGCCGAGGCTGCACGCCAGTTCCTGAATAACGGTGCCGTACCGGAAGTCGGGCAGCGCATCATGCAGCTCGACCTTGCCAACACGCTGCACGCCATCGCGGAGCGTGGCAACAACGGCTTTTACGCCGGCAAGGTGGCCGAGCAACTGGTGGATGGCGTCAATGCCGCCGGCGGCATCTGGTCGCTGGATGACCTGGCCACCTACAAGGTCGTGGAGCACGAGCCGGTGCGTGGCGAATACCGCGGCATCACCATCACCTCGGCAACACCGCCGTCGTCCGGTGGCGTGGCGCTGGTGGAAATGCTGAACATGCTGTCCGGTTATGATCTCGCGGCCATGGACAGGGCGGACCGCGTCCATGTCATTGTCGAGGCCATGCGCCGTGCCTACCGTGATCGTGCCGAATACCTCGGCGATCCGGCATTCGTGCAGGTGCCGGTCGCGCGACTGACCAGCCCGGAACATGCCGCGCAACTGGCGGCTTCCATCGATATGAAAGCAGCCACGCCAAGTGCCTCGCTGCCGGGGCCGGCGGCGGCGCAGGGCGGCGATGACACCACCCATTTTTCGGTGCTGGACGGCGACGGCAACCGTGTGGCCGGTACGCTCAGTATCAATTATCCCTTCGGTGCCTGCATGATACCGCGCGGTACCGGTGTGCTGCTGAATAACGAGATGGATGATTTCTCGGTGAAGCCCGGCGTGCCGAATCTCTACGGCCTGGTCGGTGCCGAGGCCAATGCCATTGCGCCCGGCAAGCGCCCGCTCTCGAGCATGTCGCCGACCTTTGTCGAGAACGAACAGGCCGTTGCCATTCTCGGTACGCCCGGCGGCAGCCGCATCATAAGTATGGTGCTGCTCGGCATCCTGGATTTCGCGGACGGCAAGATGCCCGAGTCATGGGTCAGCCTCCCGCGCTTCCATCACCAGTACTATCCCGATGTCCTGCAATACGAGGAGGGCGCCTTCGATGCGAAGACGTTGCAACGGCTGACGGCAAAGGGCCATACCCTCAAGGCCCAGGAAGCCTGGGGCAACATGCAGGCGATCTATCTCGACAAGCGCATCGGCCGTGTACTGGCCGCCAGTGATCCGCGCGGGGTCGGCGAGGCCCAGGTCGAGGACCATTCCAGGAAATAGTCGCCGCAGATGCGTAGCACGCACCCTGCATTTTCCCGTGTGATTCCGTGGCCATTCTCTTTCGGATCTTCCCCTGATTGCGTGGGTAACACATCAATTCAGACGGGACACATTGCTTCTGATGGCAGGGTTGCTGGCCGAATGAATTCGGCCATCGGTGTTTCATCGTCATTCAATCAGACCGTAGGGTCGAATTCATTCGACCAGCATTGTTTCATGCGAGCAGGTGTGCTGCGGTGATATCCGTAAACAACGGATGACGACCGCGGGTAACCGTGTTGATGCACGAGACTTGATGATGCAGGGAATGACGCCCCCTGCGCAATGCGTCACAGGACAGGGCGACCGCCTTGTCTCCCATGGCAACAGGCTGTTGGCCGAATGAATTCGTCCCTACAACGGGAATCTACCCGCACGATTCGGGGAAGAGCCTTTTTTTCACCTTTCACGTCTCACGTCTCACGTCTCACGTCACATCAGATGCAGGCTGCACTTCGTGCACCGTTCACGGTGCGTAAAACGCACCCTACATTTTCCGTGTATTTCCGTGTGCTTCCGTGGCTATTATTCTTTTCACGTCTCACGTCACAAGATGCAGGGTGTACTTCGTGCACCGTTCAGGGTGCGTAATACGCACCCTGCGATTATTCCGTGTTCATCCGCTGATTCCGTGGTCAGTAT
>JBATJF010000458.1:0-4652 GCA_049668345.1 Gammaproteobacteria bacterium | reverse complement strand
TGAATGATGAGGGGCTGCGCCCTGTGGAAATAGATCCTGTTACACACCGCCTGCGTGGCGCCCGCCAGCTGGAGTCGCCGAACTGCGACGAGCGGCCGGCGGGTTGCAGGCCCGAGCTGATCGTCATTCACGGCATCAGCCTGCCGCCCGGCTGCTACGGCGGCGCGGATATCGACCGCCTGTTCACCAACTGCCTCGATCCGGGCGGGCACCCCTATTTCCGGGAGATCGCCTGCCTCAGGGTATCCAGCCACCTGTTGATCCGCCGCAATGGCGAGCTGGTCCAGTACGTACCGTTCGACAAGCGTGCCTGGCATGCCGGCGAATCGTGCTTCGGCGGACGGCAGGCCTGTAACGATTTTTCCATCGGCATCGAACTGGAGGGGCAGGACGACGAGCCTTATGCGCCGGTCCAGTACGAACGCCTGGCCGCGGTGACGGAGGCGCTGGTACGGACCTATCCCGGCCTGTCCCTGCAGGCTATCGCCGGACACAGTGATATCGCCCCCGGACGCAAGACCGATCCCGGCCCCGCCTTCGACTGGGACGGGTTCAGGGCGCGCCTCGGTAGCCGGTATGCCTGAGCCGGCGGTGCGTGAGACCGTGATCGAATTGCTGCGCCACGGCGAGCCGGTCGGCGGCAATCGTTATCGCGGGCAGCGCGATGATCCGCTCAGCGAGCGGGGCTGGGAGCAGATGTGGGACGCCGTCGCGGGCCGGCCGCTCTGGCAGCAGGTCGTGAGTTCGCCCTTGTTGCGCTGCCATGCCTTTGCCGAGGCGCTGTGCACGCGGCACGGCATGCCGCTGCGGACCGAGCCAGGCTTCGCGGAGGTCGGCTTCGGGGTATGGGAAGGGCATACGCGGGCGGAACTGGAGCAGCAGGACCCGGGTCAGGTGGAGCGTTTCCTGCGCGACCCGGTCGGCCAGCGTCCGCCGGGTGCCGAGTCCCTGGATGCCTTCCTCGCGCGCGTGCGCACCGGTTTCGACACCTTGCTCGAGCGGCATGCCGGAGAAACAGTGCTCGTGGTGGCGCATGCGGGCGTGATCCGCGCCATTCTCGCCGCCGTGCTCGATATGCCGCCGGTCGCCATGTACCGCATCCATGTCGCCAATGCCGGCATCACGCGCCTGCGTACCGACAGCAGCCGCGCCTTCAGCCTGGTCTCGCATGGCAAGGTATGAACCGCGCATCGGTCGATCCGGCTGGCTGCCTGTCGCAAGATCCCCGGAGAAGTCTGATTATGCCGTTATTTAGAAATAATATATTGATAATCAAGTGAATATTGTGTTTTGCCTGGCGGGCTTTGCGGCGATCCGCTCTGATGTTCACTGTTTCGGACGGTACGGCTGACGGGGGGTGGACTGCACCGGGTTCCGCGTACGCGTACTCGATCGGGCCCGGGAGCGGATTTCCGGCGTGTCGACGACCTGCGTGCCTGGAGCGGGCGCTGTGGCCAGTGCAGCCGCTCGTACCGCTTCACGGTAGCGGCCGGTTTTTCGTTGTACCAACCTGATTCCGTGTTACGTCAAAAAGCTGACACCCCCGTCCGCTAGTCATGTCGCCGGCAGCTCTGCAGACCACGGCGTCAATCCATCACATCCGCTTGCCAGCCTGAAGAATTCCTCATCCGGCAATGCTGGCGGAGCGCTTGCCCGGATTGCCGGGAGGGTTTCCTGAATGGCCGCATTTCGTCTATTCGGCTGATTGTTAAAACATATCAGCTTTGTGCCGACATGTTTCAGGACGGCAGATTGAGTGTGCCCCTGACATGCCGGGGTACGCGATACGGTGAACTGACAGGTCAACAGGTGCGTGCAGGCCGATGCGTGACCAGGATGGCTCAGGCCGTGCAAAGAGAAGCCTCAAGGACCGATGGCTCCATGAACCTTGATCAGGAATCAATGGCGATGCAAGACGATTCAACGAATACACTGCCCGGCGAGAATGGCTGGATGACGGGGAGTGCAGATACCGGGGACGCGGGAATTCATCCTGCCGGCATGATTCCGGCGGAGGAGACGTGGTCGCACGATACTGAAGCCGGAATTGAAAAACCCCTGATCAGTGATTTGCAGGATGCCGCCGCTGCGTTCACTGCAGCATTCAATACTGCACTATACGAACTCGAGACATCGCGCAAACAAAACGAAGAGCGTTCCGCGAGAATCGGTGAGCTTGATGAAGCCATCAAATCAATCCGTGCTGCCCTGGATGCAGAGGTCAGCAAAGGCCGCAGGAGAGAGGAAGAATATTCCCGCGAAGCGGAACAGCTCGGGCAGAAAACCATCGAACTCGGATCCGAGCGTGACAGGCTGCAGGAAAAGGTTCGTGAACAGGAAAGTATTTCGATCGCGCAGGCCGACGAACTGGCTCGGTTAATATCTCGCATAGAAGAGCAGGATGGTGTGCTGGAGCAGCGTGCTGCAGAGGCGCTGTGTGCCCGGCAGGAATTCGAACAGGAAAGAGACAGGCTGGCTGGAGCGCTCAATGCGCTGCAGGCGCAGTACGACAAGGCAGGGCATGAATCGAATGAACTGCAGGCGACGCTGGAAGGCCGTAACAGTGAAATTACCGGTCTGCGCAGTCAGCTTGATGAGCAGGCTGGCGAGTTGCAATCAAAAACAAGCGAGATCTCGGGGCTTGGGGAGCAGCTGTCAGGATTGCGAGAGGAGCTGGAGTCTCGATCGGAAGCGATGCACAGGCAAACCGAGCAACATGCACATGCCAGCGAAGAACTGAACACGCGAATTGCGGATGTTGGCGCTGAACTGCAGATGCTGCGTGTGGCTCACGATGAACTGGCGGCGCATGCAGAAAAACTGGAGGCACTGAATACCGCTCTGCATGAATCGTCAATTTCGAAACGGGCCATACAAAAAAACCAGCTGGAAGAAATCGAGTTGCTGCGGTCAAGGCTGGAGAAGGTAAATACATCATTAAACATCCAGTCAGGCAAGACACTGGAAGCGGGAAGCCAGGCCGGGGCATTAATCGATCTGGAACAGAAACTGGAGGCGGCACAGGCTCGCATAGAGACACTTGACAGCGAGGCAAGGCTGGCAAGCGAGCTGGAGTCGGAGAACGAGCGCTTGCGTGATGCCTTGCAGGCAGCCACCGGTTCCGCCAGCCGCGGGGAAGAGGATGCACAGCGGCTGAAGGTGCTGCAGGAACAGCTGGCTGATCTCCAGTCAATGCTGGATACCTCGCAGTCAGAACAGAAGATCCTTGCAGAACAGTTGCATGATCACGAGCAACTCAGGCAGGAGGTCGCGAGTCTGAGAGAGGTGGTCAGGCAGGCCGAAGACAAGCACGACGAGCCGGATAATTGCGGGGGGACGTCCGTGGTATCAACGGCGGAGACAGGTGAACCCGGGACCGCGACGTCTGCTTCCGAACAGGGCTCCCGGCCGCCTGAAGCTGCATTGTCCGGATCCGGTCCTGCCGTCAGTCCGGCAGAGGGAGGGCTGCAGCGGGACCCTGTTGAACGAGTCAGCGATCGCGCCCGGTTCATTGCCGGTCTCGACATGCTGCTCGCGGGAAACCGCGACCCCGGTGTCGGCCACAACCTCATGTATATCCTGCTGGACAAATTCATCCAGGTCAGGGATGAGATCGGCGTTATGGAAAGCGAGCATGTGATCAGGGATGTTGCCGAAATCATCGCATCTTTCTGTAGCGGGGATGACGTGGTATCCCGCTTCGGCGATTGCACCTTTGCCATGATATGCAGCGGGGAAAGCCTGGCACAGACAGAGGAAAAAGCCGAAAAGATCCGCCTGGCCATCGAAGGCCGGATATTTGAATATGACGGAAGGTCTGTCCTGATGACCGCGAGTATCGGTATTTGTTCGGTCAGGAAAAGCGATGCCGGCGCTGGTGATGTTATCGCAAGGGCCGACCTCGCCTGCGAGGCAGCCAGGTCATACGGTGGTAACCATGTCCTGGTCAGCAGTCCAATGGCAGACAATATCATCAGTACGGGTGCAAATGAAAATCATGAAGCGATGGTCAGGGCAATACTTGACGAACATCGTGCCAGAATCTATTACCAGCCAATTACCAGCCTGAAGGGAGAGCCGAGTGATCAATACGAGATTCTGATAAGAATCATTGATAAAAGCGGGAGCGTTATTCTGCCAGGCGAGTTCATATCCATGGCAAGTAAATGCGGGCTTGCTGCGGCAGTCGATCGTTATGTTATCGAGAATGTCATGAAGATGATGGCCGATAACCGCGGTCAGGCAATGACATTGTTTATAAAACTTACCGGGTCGTCGGTTGCCGACCAGGAATTCCCGGTATGGATAATGCATAAAATCAAGGAGTACGCGATAAACCCGGCACAGCTTGTATTCGAGGTTGCCGAAAATCTGTTGCAAAGCGACATCAAGAATCTTTCAATGCTGTCCAAGGCGATTACCGCGGTCGGGTGCAAGGTTGCCATCGAGCACTACCGGATGTCATGCCAGTTGCATCACCTCAAGCATATCCATGCGTACTACCTGAAAATCGACAGTGGTCTGGTCGAGAGCATCAGGGGCAAGGGGGCAAGCCTGTTGAAGGTCGCTGCCATCATGAAGATGGCCAGGGAGAATAATTACATAACCATAGCCGAGGGTGTCGAGAGTTCGGCCGCCCTGGCGATCCTTTG
>JBATJF010000457.1:0-6865 GCA_049668345.1 Gammaproteobacteria bacterium | reverse complement strand
CCGGTGTGCCGGGCCAGCAGGTCATAGGCTACCGGCACGACGATGATGGTGAAGAAGGTCGCCGACAGGATGCCGAACAGGACCACGGTGCCGATGACGGTGCGGGTTTCCGTGCCCGCGCCGGATGACAGCAGCAGCGGCACGGAGGCGGCGGCGGTCGTAATACCCGTCATGATGATCGGGCGCAGGCGGATTTCGGAGGCCTCGATGAGGGCCTCGCGGAACGGCTTGCCGGCATCGCGCAACTGGTTGGCGAATTCCACGATCAGGATACCGTTCTTGGCCGCCAGGCCGACCAGCATGATCAGGCCGATCTGGCTGTAGATATTGAGTGTCTGCCCGGTAACAAACAGCCCCAGCAGGGCCCCGGCCATGGCCAGCGGCACGGTCAGCATGATGACGAACGGATGCACCCAGCTTTCGAACTGCGCGGCCAGTACCAGGAACACCACCACGATACCGAGCAGGAAGGTAAACAGGATCGAGCCACCGGATGACTTGTAATCCTGTGACTGCCCCTTGTAGTCGATGATGACCTCGCTGGGCAGGTATTCCCTTGCCATCTGCTCGAGGCTGCGCAGTGCATCGCCCAGCGCCACGCCCTCGGCGAGACTGGCCTCCAGCGTGATGGCGCGTACCCGGTTATAGCGGTTCAACTGGATCGAATCGGCAAACTCCTCGAGCTGTACCAGGTTGGCGAGCGGTATCAGTTGTTGTGTGCGTTCCGAGCGCACGTAGATGTTTTCCATGCTCGATGGCGTGCGCTGGGTGTCGCGTTCGCCTTCCAGGATCACGTCGTATTCCTCGCCGGCGTCGATGTAGGTGGTGACGCGGCGCGATCCAAGCAGGGTTTCCAGCGTACGCCCGATGCTGCCGATGGTGACGCCGAGCTCGGCGGCGCGGTCGTAGTCGATATTCACGCGCAGTTGCGGCTTGGTCTCCTTGTAGTCCCAGTCAAGGCCGGTCAGCCCGGGATTGTTCGCGTTGATCTTTTCCACCAGGGTGTCGCGCCACTGCGCCAGCTGTTCGTAGGTGCCGCCGCCGATGACGAATTGCACGGGTTTCTGGACGCGTGCCCCGAAACCCTGGCGCATGACCGGAAAGGCGCGCACGCCGGGCAGGTCCTTCAACCGCTGGCGCACGTCATCCATGATGTCCCAGGCCGAGCGGCGCTTCGACCAGTCGCTGAGCACATTGATGACGATGCCGGTGTTGAAGATCTCGAAATTGCCGAAGCCGCGCGGCGCGCGCACCAGCATGCGCGAGATCTCGCCGTTCTCGACCAGCGGCATCAGGCGCCGCTCGATCTCGGTCATGTAGGCGGCGATATAGGGATAGGAGGTACCTTCCGGGCCGGTTACCATCAGGTAGAAGACACCGCGGTCTTCCTTGGGCGCGTATTCATCGGGGATGGCCTGGTACAGCCACACCGAGCCGCCCAGTATGCCGACGAACACCAGGCCGACGATCCAGCTGCGCCGCAGCGCGCCCTGCAGCAGGGTGTGATAGCCGCGCCGCACCTTGCCGAACAGGCGATCCACCAGGCTGGACAGGCGCGAATGCCGGGCATCCTGCGGGAGGATTTTCGAGGCCAGCATGGGCGAGAGCGACAGCGCGACAAAACTGGAGAATGACACGGCCGCCGCCATGGTCAGCGCGAACTCGGCAAACAGGCGGCCGATGTCACCCCGCAGGAAGGCGATCGGTACGAACACCGCCACCAGCACCACCGTGGTGGCGATGACGGCGAAGCCGACCTGGCGCGTACCGCGGAACGCTGCCACCAGGCGCGTTTCGCCGTGCTGCTGCATGCGCCGGTGAATGTTCTCGATGACCACGATGGCGTCGTCCACCACCAGGCCGATGGCCAGCACCAGCGCCAGCAGGGTGAGTATATTGAGCGAGAAATCCAGCGCCAGCAGCACCATGAAGGTGGCGACCAGGGACACCGGCACGGTCACGGCCGGCACCAGCATGGCGCGCAGGCTGCCCAGGAACAGGTAGATGACGCCGATCACCATGGCGATGGCGATGAACAGGGTCTTGTAGACCTCGTGGATAGCGCCTTCCACGAACACCGAACTGTCGTAGCTCTGCTTGATGGCCAGGCCCGCCGGCAGCATGGTATTGATGCGCGCCATTTCCGCCTTGGCCGCCTTGGCCACGGCGAGCGTATTGGCGGTTGACTGCTTGGTGATGCCGATGCCTACCATCGGCACGGTGTTGCCGCGGAAGAACAGCCGGTCTTCGGCGGTGCCGCGTTCCACGCGCGCGACATCGCCGAGCCTGACCAGGTAACCGTCTTTGCCGCGCGCCAGCACCAGCTGCGCGAAGTCGTCCGCGGTCTGGAAGGTGCGTTCGGTGCGCACGGTGAACTGGCGGTTGTCGGAGTCGATGCTGCCGGCCGGCAGTTCCAGGTTCTCGGCACGCAGCGCCGCTTCCACGTCCGCCACGGTAAGGTTGCGCGCCGCCAGCTCGCGCTGGTCCAGCCAGATGCGCATGGCGTAGACCTGGCCGCCGCCGATGCGCACCCGGGCCACGCCGTCCAGCACCGAGAAGCGGTCCTGCAGGTAGCGCCGGGCATAGTCTGTCAGCTCCGGGATGGTCATGCCTTCGCCCGCCAGGTTCAGCCACATGATCACGTCTTCGTTGCTGTCTTCCTTCTGGATGTCCGGCGGATCGGCCTCGTCGGGCAGGTCGTCGAGGATGGCGGACACGCGGTCGCGGATGTCATTGGCAGCGGCATCGATATCGCGATCGATGCCGAATTCCACTGTGATGCGCGAGCGGCCGTCCTCGCTGGTGGAGTCGATGAAGCGGATGCCCTCGATGCCCGAGATGCGGTCCTCGATGAGTTCGGTGATGCGGTTTTCCACCACGTTGGCGGCAGCGCCAGGGTAGCTGGTATCGACCGTGACAATCGGCGGGTCGATGTCCGGATATTCGCGCAGCGGCAGGCGCTCGAACGACACCAGGCCAAAGGCGATCAGCAACAGCGACATGACCGATGCGAATACCGGCCGGGTGACCGAGACATCGGACAGGATCATCTGGCGTCGCCGCCGGGCAGGGCGCGCAGCAGCTCGGGCAGCGTACGGCCGCCGTTGTCGACGGCCGTGATCGTGACCGCCTGGCCGGGACGTACCTGCAGGTGGCCGTGGGTGACGACCCGTTCATCGGGGGTGAGACCGTCCACCACCTCGACCAGGCCGGGCCGGCGCCCGCCGATGTGGATTTCGCGCTGTTCGATCAGGTTATCCAGGGTGACGACGTAGATGAACTGCTGCTGACCCAGGGGGATCAGTGACTCTTCCGGTATGACCAGTGCCGTGCGCGGGTCTTTCTGCAGCACGACATGCATCAGCATGCCCGGTTTGAGCAGGTGATCCGGGTTGGGCAGCAGGGCGCGCACGCGGATGGAGCGGGTCACCGGGTCGATGCGGCTGTCCACGGCCTTGACGCTGCCGCTGAAGCTGTGCCCGGCGAAGGCGCGGCTGGTAGCAACCACCTCCAGGCCGGGATGCAGCACATCGAGATAGGTGGCGGAGACCGGGAATTCCAGTTTCATGACGCTGTCGTCATCCAGCGTGGTGATCAGGTCGCCGGGTTGAACCAGTGCGCCGACGCTCAGGTCGCGCAGGCCGACGATGCCGGCAAACGGCGCCTTGATCAGGCGGTCGGCCAGCCGTGATTCGAACGCGGTCAGGCGTGCGCGCGCGGTTTCCCACTCGCGCTGGCGCTCATCGAGCAGCGATTTCGCCGCCGTGCCCTCGGCTTCCAGGGACTTGATTCGCTGGTACTGGCGCCGGGCCTCGTTGACGGTGGCGCGCGCCTCTTCGAGCTGGGCATGTTCCTCGCGGCTGGTCATCTCGGCCAGCACCTGGCCCTGTTCGACCCGGTCACCGTCGTCGAAGTGCAGGGCGCTGACGGTTTCCGTGACCGTGGCGGTGAGCGCGACGGACTCGTTGGCCGCCAGCGTACCAAGGGCCTCGACGCGGTCGGCGAACTCGACCAGGCGGGCGGGCGCAACAATCACACCGGTTGGCGACGGGTCGGCCGCCATGGTTGCAGCCCCCAGCAATGCCGTGCCGGCAAGCAGCAGGCGCAGGTGGTTCAGGTGATTCATATGGCCCCTGTCGGGTCGTTAGTCTTAATGCAGGATAATTGGTTATGGCCCACCAGTACCAGCACAAGATAGTGACAGTTCCGCCCCCGTGAAGTTCGGTTCGAACACCGGCAGCGCAATTACCGGCCAGGTCCGCCTGCTGTCAATACCCTCGCGGGCGAGTATCATGCTTCGACCATGAAAACAGCCAGTTCCAGCGTCTGCAGACCGGCACGTTACCACCGACCGTGGTCGGTGGCGGTATTGCTGTGTCTTTTCTACCTGCCCCTGGCTATTGCCCAGCAGACACTGGAACTGGAGATCAGCGGGGTCCAGGGTGTGCTGCTGGACAATGTGCGTGCAAACCTGGGACTTTCGCAGTATGCACGTACCACGCCGGGCCTGCCGCTGCCCCTGCCGCTGCCCGGCATGACCGGGCCGCAGAAGTTGCCCGCCGAGGACGAGATCCGTCGTCTGCACCGGCGTGCAGAAAAAGATATCCGTGCGGCGCTGCAGCCCTATGGCTATTACGAGCCGGTCATCGAATCCTCGCTCGAACAGCAGGGCGAGCGCTGGATCGCCAGTTACAGGATCGATCCCGGCCCGCCGGTGCTGCTCCAGTCGGTGGATATCGCGATCAGCGGTGCGGGCGCAGCGGAGCCGGCGCTCGAGAAGGTGCGTAACAGCACCCGCCTGCGCGCGGGGGAACGACTGCAGCATCCTTATTACGATGCCACCCGTGAAGCGCTGATAAGCGCGGCGCTGAAGGCAGGTTACCTGGACGCACGCTATCTGAAGTCGCAATTGCGCGTGAACCCGGCCGCGCGCCATGCGGACGCCATCCTGCACCTCGATACCGGCTTGCGCTTTTACTTCGGGCCGGTCACCGTGGAACAGGATATTCTCAATCCCGAATTTGTCAGCCGGTATGTGCGCATCGACGAAGGTGCGCCGTTCGATACCGGGAAACTGCTCGACCTGCAACTGGCGCTCGGCGACAGCGGGTATTTCGACCAGGTCGAACTCGACGTGCGGCGTAGCGAGACGCAGGACCAGCGTGTGCCGGTTATCGTGCATACCCTGCCGGCTGCACATACCCGCTATACACTCGGCCTGGGGTTCGGCACGGATACCGGGCCGCGCGTGACGCTGGGTGCGAATTACCCGCGCATCAACCGGCGCGGGCACGGCTTGAAGAGCGAGCTGCGTCTGTCGCCAGTGCAGCAGGCCGCTGTGGTGAACTATACCATTCCGATACGCAACCTCGTCTCGGATCGCCTGGTGTATAGCGGTGAATGGGAAAACGCCGAGGTGGCTGACAGCGGCACTACCCGCGGCTACAAGCTTGGCGTCAGCCAGAATGTCAGCCTGGGTGCCTTCCAGCGCCGTCTGTATATCAACTACCAGCATGATTCCTTCGAGCTGGGTACCGAGAATGACACGGTGAACTTTCTTATACCCGGTGTGGGGATCTCGAAACTCAAGAGTGACAACGTGCTGTTTCCGCGCCGCGGCTACAGCATCGACGCGGACCTGCGCGGTTCACCCGGATTGATTTCGGCGACCCGCTTTGTCCGCACGGAGGCCGGCGTGCGTGGCGTGTATCCACTGGGCAGCAAGGGGCGTCTGATTGGCCGCGGGCAGCTCGGTTACACCACGGTCGACGACTTCGACAAGTTGCCGGCCTCGGAGCGTTTCTTCGCCGGTGGCGACCAGAGCGTGCGCGGCTACGACTACCAGAAACTGGCGCCGGTCGACAGCAGCGGCGAGGTGATCGGTGGCCAGTACCTGGCGGTTGGCAGTATTGAGATGGACTATCTGTTCGTCGGTAATTTCGGCGCCGCCGTGTTCGTCGATGCCGGCAACGCCGACGACAGTTTCCTGCCGCAGCCGAAGGTCGGCGCAGGTATCGGATTTCGCTGGCGCAGCCCGGTCGGCATGCTGCGGGTCGACCTGGCGCACCCGTTCGACGACCCGGACAACAATTTCCGCCTGCACATCAGCATCGGACCCGACCTGTGAGCCTGCTCGTTCGCCGTATTCTGCCGGCAATCCTCGCCCTGTTGCTACTGGTGCTGGGATTGTTCGGCTGGCTGGCGGGAACCGAGTCCGGCCTGCGGCTGTTGTGGCGCCAGCTCATCGGCCCGGTGGTGCCGGAGCTCGCGATCGGCACGGTGCAGGGGCGTCTGGCCGGTTCGATCCGGCTGACAGATGTCCACTACGAATCCGGGCAACTGCTGTTTGCGGCCCGGTCATTGCAGCTCGACTGGTCGCCGGCGGCACTGCTCGACAAGCTGTTGCGTATCGAGCGACTGGCGGGCGAGGGTGTGCGCTATGAACAGCGCGCGGCGGGCAATGGCGAGCCACTGCAGCTGCCGGACCGTTTCAGCCTGCCAGTGGCCCTCGAGGTGCAGGACCTGTCCGTTCAGGATCTGGTGATTGTCGGCGCACCCGGGGCGGAGCCGCTGGCCTTCGATGCCGTAACGCTGGCCGGCGGCTACCATGGGACGGAACTGGCTATCGCACGGTTTGTCGTGCGACATGCCGCGGTTGCCGCAGACGGCGCACTGGGACTGCAGACACAGGGTGACTTCCCGGTCTCGGGGGAGGTGAGCTGGCAGGCCGGGTTGCCGGATTACGCGCCTATTGCCGCGCAGGCCGCGCTCTCCGGGAGTCTGCGCGCCCTGCATATCGAGATGACGGCCGCCGCCCCCTATGCGCTGCTGCTCGACCTGACACTGCACGAGCCGCTGGACGTGC
>JBATJF010000456.1:0-4436 GCA_049668345.1 Gammaproteobacteria bacterium | reverse complement strand
GGGAGCACCAGGCCGACTTCGCCGGCTTCGAGGTCGGCTTCGACAACTACTACAGCACGCACTCGGACGAAAACCGCAACCTGGCCGGGGACATCTACCGGAAACTGCGCGACGCCGGCCACATCAGCCAGCGCACCATCAGCCAGTTCTTCGACCCTGAACAGCAGATGTTCCTGCCGGATCGTTTCATCAAGGGCGGCTGCCCGCGCTGCGGGGCCCCCGACCAGTACGGCGACAACTGCGAGGTGTGCGGCGCCACCTACGATGCCGGCGAGCTGAAGGACCCGCGCTCGGTGCTGAGCGGCGCCACGCCGGTGAAAAAGGATTCCGAGCACTATTTCTTCCGGCTGGCGGACTTCGCGGACTGGCTGGGCGACTACGTGCGCCTCTCCACCCAGCCGGAGGTCGCCAACAAGATGAACGAGTGGCTGGAGACCGGCCTGCACGACTGGGACATTTCGCGCGATGCGCCCTACTTCGGTTTCGAGATCCCGGATGCGCCCGGCAAGTACTTCTACGTCTGGCTGGATGCGCCGGTCGGCTACATGGCGAGCTTCAAAAACCTGTGCGGGCAGCGCGGGCTGGACTTCGACGCATGGTGGAACCCGGACGCGACCACCGAGCTGTATCACTTCATCGGCAAGGACATCCTGCGCTTCCATACCCTGTTCTGGCCGGCCATGCTGCGCGGCGCCGGCTTCCGCACGCCGACGGCGATTTTCGCGCACGGCTTCCTTACCGTCGACGGCCAGAAGATGTCCAAGTCGCGCGGCACCTTCATCAAGGCGCGCACCTACCTCGACCATTTGAACCCGGAATACCTGCGCTACTACTTCGCGGCCAAGCTGGGCAGCGGCGTCGACGACATCGACCTCAACCTCGAGGACTTCATCGCGCGCGTCAACAGCGACCTGGTCGGCAAGGTGGTGAACATCGCCAGCCGCTGCGCCGGCTTTATCAACAAGCGTTTCGACGGGCGGCTGTCCGGACAGTGCAGCGAGCCGGCACTGTACGCGGAGTTCGTCGCCGAAGGCGCGGCCATCGCCACGCATTACGAGCAACGCGAATTCAGCCAGGCGGTGCGGCGCATCATGGCGCTGGCCGACAGGGCCAACCAGTACATCGACACCCACAAGCCATGGGTGCTGGCCAAAGAGGCCGGCCGGGAACAGGCCGTGCAGGACGTATGCAGCACCGGTCTCAACCTGTTCCGCGTGCTGATGACCTGGCTGCAGCCGATCCTGCCGGTCATGGCGCAGCGCGTGGAGACGTTCCTCGACATCCCGGCCCTGCGCTGGGACAGCGTCGAGGCGCCGCTCACCGATCACACCATCAAGCCCTTCACGCCGTTGCTGACACGTGTGGAACAGGAGAAGATCGACGCCATGCTGGAAGACTCGAAGGAACACCTCGCCAACACCACCGCACGCGCGGCCAGTGGACCGCTGGCAGCGGACCCGATCGCGGAGACCATCCCGTTCGACGACTTCGCGAAGCTCGACCTGCGTATCGTGCGCATCGCGAAGGCCGCACCGGTCGAGGGCGCCGACAAGCTGCTGCAGCTGACCCTCGACCTGGGCGGCGAACAGCGCAATGTATTCGCGGGCATCAAGTCCGCCTACAGCCCCGAGGAACTGGAAGGCCGGCTCACCGTGATGGTCGCCAACCTGGCGCCGCGCAAGATGCGCTTCGGCGTCTCGGAGGGCATGGTGCTGGCCGCCGGCCCGGGTGGCAACGAACTGTATATCCTGCATCCGGACAGCGGCGCCCAGCCGGGTATGCGGGTGAAATAGGCATCGCAATCTATTGTTTGCAAGGACCTATAAAATCCGGTGTAGGAGCACTTCTCAAGGCCGCTGCGGGCATCCTGTCCTCTCGCGACATTTGTACATGCCTGTACATCGCGCGAGATTTATTGGGTTAAAGGATCGCGGACGCGGTCCGCTCCTGCAGGATTGGAATTTATGACCGAACTCGCCCTCATCCTCGTCAGCACGGTGCTGGTCAACAACTTCGTACTGGTCAAGTTCCTCGGCCTGTGTCCGTTCATGGGCGTATCGCGCAACGTCGATACCGCGACCGGCATGGCGCTGGCCACCACCTTCGTGCTGACGCTGTCCTCGATCTGCAGCTACCTCGCCAACGAATACCTGCTCGCGCCGCTGGGCCTGGAGTACCTGCGCACCATCACCTTCATCCTGGTGATCGCCGCCGTGGTGCAGTTCACCGAGATGGTGGTGCACAAGACCAGCCCGCTGCTCTACAAGGTGCTGGGCATCTTCCTGCCACTGATCACCACCAACTGCGCGGTGCTGGGCGTGGCGCTGCTGAACGTGCAGCAGCAGTTCAACTTCATCGAGTCCGCCGTGTACGGCTTCGGTGCGGCGGTCGGCTTTTCGCTGGTGCTGATCCTGTTTTCCTCCATCCGCGAACGCGTCGCTGCCGCCGACGTGCCGGCGCCGTTCCGCGGCTCGGCCATCGCCCTGGTTACGGCCGGCCTGATGTCACTGGCGTTCATGGGCTTTTCCGGACTGATCAAGGGTTAATCAAGTAAACCCTCTCTCGACATGTTGAGCGCACTTCTGGCACTGGGCGTACTCGCTATCGTGATCGGGCTGGTGCTCGGTTATTCGGCACTCCGTTTCCACGTCGACAGCGATCCTGTCGTCGACCGGATCGATGCGCTGCTGCCGCAGACGCAGTGCGGCCAGTGCACCTACCCCGGCTGCCGCCCCTATGCCGAGGCCATCGCCGCCGGCGAGGCGGACATCAACCAGTGCCCGCCCGGCGGCGAGGTGACCATCCAGGCGCTGGCCGACCTGCTGGGCGTGGACCCCAAGCCGCTCAACCCGGAACACGGCGAGCACAAGGACAAGACCGTCGTCGTGATCGACGAGCAGGTGTGCATCGGCTGCACGCTGTGCATCCAGGCCTGCCCGGTCGACGCCATCCTCGGTGCGCCGAAGCAGATGCACACCGTCATCGAAAGCGAATGCACCGGCTGCAACCTGTGCATCCCGCCCTGCCCGGTCGAGTGCATCCACATCGTGCCGGTCGCGAAGACCCTGCGTAACTGGTCCTGGCCGCTGCCGGCCGAGCCCGGCACGGAGGTCGCAGAGCATGGCTGAAGCATCGCGCAAGTCGCTGCCGCCGGCGATCGATCCGGACTTCACGCGGCGCTACCGCTTTCACGGCGGCCTGAAACTGGCGGGTTGCCGCGAGGCCGCGTCCGGCCGGCCGATCCAGCCGGCCGGCATCCCGGAACAGCTGATCCTGCCGCTGGCGCAGCATATCGGCGAACCGGCCGAATGCCTGGTGAGCCCCGGTGACACTGTCTACAGGGGCCAGCTGATCGCCCGGGCCGTCGGCAGCATCAGCGCGCCGGTGCACGCCTCCACCTCCGGCACCGTGCTGGCCATCGAACCGCGCCCGGTGCCGCATCCGTCCGGCCTGCCGGCGCCCTGCATCGTCATCGCGACCGACGGCAGGGACACGCCCGCACCCGACCTGGCACCCGCGCTGGATTACCTGAATACCGGTATCGATACCCTGCTGGAGCGCATCTGTGCCGCCGGCATCGTCGGCCTCGGCGGCGCGGGCTTTCCGACCCGCGCCAAGCTGGCACGGCGCGACGCCATCGAGCTGCTGGTGATCAACGGCGTCGAGTGTGAACCCTGTATTGCCTGCGATGATGCCCTGCAACGCGAACGCGCACACGCGGTCGTCGAGGGTGTGCGCATCCTGCAGCACATCGTGCGGCCGGCCGCCTGCGTGATCGCCGTGGAAGACAATATGCCGGAGGCGGAACAGGCACTGCGCGCCGCCCTGGACGGGCGCAATGAAACCGGCATCCAAGTGGTGAACGTGCCGGCCATTTACCCGACCGGCGGTGAGCGCCAGCTCATCAAGGTGCTGACCGGCCGCGAGGTGCCCAGCCAGGGTTTCCCGGCGGACATCGGCATCATCGTGCAGAACGTCGGCACCGCCGCGGCCGTGCACGACACCGTGGTGAAGGCACAGCCGCTGCTGTCGCGCATCGTCACCGTCACCGGCGACGGCGTGCGGGACGCTCGCAACATGGAGGTGCTGATCGGTACGCCGGTCAGTCACCTGATCGCGGCTGCCGGCGGCTATACCGATCACATCGAACGCCTGCTGATCGGTGGTCCGATGATGGGCTATGCCGTCAGCACCGATGCCGTACCGGTCATCAAGACCACCAACTGTATACTCGCGGTCACCACGCGCAGCATGCCGGCACCGCCGCCGGCAGTGCCCTGCATCCGTTGCGGCCGGTGCACCGAGGTCTGCCCGGCCAACCTGCTGCCGCAGGAGCTGTACTGGTTCGCACGTAGCGGCAACCACGACGCGGCGCAGGACTATGGCCTGTTCGACTGCATCGAGTGCGGCTGCTGCGCGTATGTCTGTCCCAGCCA
>JBATJF010000455.1:0-2213 GCA_049668345.1 Gammaproteobacteria bacterium | reverse complement strand
GATCAGCGGATTCCGCTGGAGCTTTTTCGAAGTCGCCGATGTCAGCGTGGGCCTGAGTCTTGCCATGGTGCTGGCGTTCCTTGGCGCCTGTCTTGTCATAGTCTGGTGGATGTTCAAGACAGGCTATCGATTGAAGCAATAAGATAATGTAGTTGTAGGGTGCGCTGTGCGCACCATTGGCGGTGCGTGGAGGTGCTGAGGTCGGACCTCCTCAGGCTATTGAAAAACGTGGAGGTGCTGAGGTCGGACCTCCTCAGGCTATTGAAAAACCCGGAGATAATCGAAGAAACGAGCGGTTTCCAGACCTTGGAAGGCCGGTTCCATGCATGAAATGGCGGTTTTAAGGAGAAGCAGCATTGCGTGCGCTCAGCGTATTGTTTCGATCAGGGTGGCGTGAACAACCGTTCTGGGTATCCGGGGTCGATAGCGCATCGATTTCTGGCGGTAAATGATGACAATAAGCGCTAAAAACAGCGCATATTTCGCCTCTACTTCAGTTGAAACAGCCACTTGCGGAGGTCCGACCCCTTATAATATCACTGCCTACTCGTAGCGCAATGCCTCGATGGGGTCCTGGCGCGCGGCCTTGCGCGCGGGGAAGAAGCCGAAGATCACGCCCACGGCCGCGGAGAACAGGAAGGCCAGCAGCATGATGCTGGCATCGAGCAGCGCCGGCATGCCCATGAGGGCGGCGAGACCATAGGTCGTCGCCACTGCCAGCAGGATGCCGAGCAGGCCGCCGAACGACGACAGCACCACCGCCTCGACCAGAAACTGCAGCAGCACCTCGCGCTCCAGGGCGCCGATCGCCAGCCGGATGCCGATTTCGCGGGTGCGCTCGGTCACCGAGACCAGCATGATGTTCATGATGCCGATGCCGCCCACCAGCAGGCTGACCGCGGCCACGGCGCCGAGCAGGGTGGTAAGCACCCTGGTGGTGCCGGTCAGCGCCTCGGCGATCTCCTTCATGTCGCGCACGTTGAAGTCGTCGTCCTCGTTCGCCGCGATGCGGCGGCGCTCGCGCATCAGCAGCTCGATGTCGCGCTGCACCTTGCTGGTGGAGACACCCTCGCGGGCCGAGACATAGATCATCTGCACGTCCTGTTTGCCGGCCACGCGCCGCCAGAAGGTGCGCAGCGGGATGACCACCAGGTCGTCCTGGTCGCGGCCGCCGGCCGACTGCCCCTTGGCCTCCAGCAGGCCGATCACCTGGCAGGACAGCTTGTTGAGGCGCAGCTTCTCGCCGAGCGCATCCTGGCTGCCGAACAGTTCCTTGCGCACGCCCTCGCCGAGGATGCACACCGCGGCGCCGGCGCGCAGCTCGCTGGGGCTGAACTCGCGGCCCTTCGCCAGGGTCCAGTTGCCCACCGGAAAGTAGTTGTTGTCGGAGCCGGTCACGGTGGTGGACCAGTTGCGGTTGCCGTAGATGGCCGTCATAGGCTGCGAGGCGCCGGGCGCCACGGCGGCGATGCCGCCCACCTCGCGGCCGATGGCCTCGGCGTCGCCGATGTCGAACTGCTCGGCCTCCGAGCGCTGCCCGAAGCCGAGGCGCTGGCCGGTGCGCACCATCAGCAGGTTGCTGCCGAGGCTGGAGATCTGTTCGCCGACCTGGGCGGTCGCGCCGCTGCCGAGATTGACCATGACGATCACCGAGGCCACGCCGATGACGATGCCCAGCATGGTCAGCGCCGAGCGCATCAGGTTGCGGCGGATTTCGCGCAGGGCGAGCAACAGTGCGTTCCACAGCATCAGCCGGTTCCTCCGGACTGTGCGCCGTCGACCTGGCCATCGAGGAAATGCACCACCTGGCGCGCGAAGGCGGCCATCTCCGCCTCGTGGGTGACCATGACGATGGTGATGCCCTGCTCGGTGTTGAAGCGCGCGAGCAGCTCCATGATCTCCAGGCTGCGCGCGGTATCCAGGTTGCCGGTGGGCTCGTCGGCGAGCAGCACGGCGGGCTCGGTGACCAGGGCCCGCGCGATGGCGACGCGCTGCTGCTGGCCGCCCGACAGCTCGGAGGAGGAGTGGTGTTCCCAGCCGGACAGGCCGACCGCCGCCAGGGCCTCGCGGGCGCGGGCGTGGCGCTGTGCCAGGGGGATGCCGCGGTAGATCAGCGGCAGCTCCACGTTCTCCAGCGCCGAAGTGCGCGCCAGCAGGTTGAAGCCCTGGAACACGAACCCGATGTAGTTGCGCCGCAGCAGGGCGCGCTGGTT
>JBATJF010000454.1:0-4473 GCA_049668345.1 Gammaproteobacteria bacterium | reverse complement strand
GAATGACGACCCCTGCGCGATGCGTCGCAGGACATGGCGACCTGCTTGTTTCCTATGGCAACAGGCTGTTGGCCGAATGAATTCGGCCCTACAACGGTAATCTACCCACTCGATTCGGGGAAGAGCCCTTGCTGTATACCTGTCCCGATGGCTGGCATAGCCTAAACCGGCGATAGCGCACTGCCTGGTCGTGACGAGCGGGGATTTCGAAATCAGGTGATTGAGGCGGGTATGCAGTATTCCGGTCTTGCAGTGGCGCTGGCGGTGAAATATTTTTCTGCTACTGCTGCCTTGCCCGGTGCACTGTTCGGTATCTGGCTCAGTCTTGGCGGCTCGTTGCTGGCTGACTGCCGGAATCGGCAGTCCCGGCAATAGTCTTTCAGAGATCCTTCAGCAGGCGCTGCAGCAGTACCATGTAGGCGTCGCAGGGATTTGCGTCTTCCGGGCAACAATCAGTTTCCAGTGGCTGGAGGCCGGCGGCGAATTCCGGCTCATGCCGGGGGTTCCCGGCTGCGGTGACGGCCTCGTATTCAGAGATAACCTTGCCCGTGGCCAGGTCGTAGATAATTGCCATTCCGTGCCTCCTGTTACCGCAAGTAACAGGGTTATCGGCACACGCATACGACAGTTGAGGGTGGGTTACCAGCGGGGATTTGCCGGTGGTGAGACGGGCTGGTTCATTCGATTTCGTCGAACGGATTCATGTGTTCGGTCGGTCTCGTCAGTTCCAGGTCCACGCCGTAGTCGTCGCGTTCCAGGTCATAGGAGCCGGACCAGTCCTCGGGGGGTTCTATGCCGGTGACTTCCATTTCGTCCCAGCTCTCGAAATCGATCTCCTCGACCGCACCGTCATAGTGCTGGATTTCGAGCGTTGCTTCGTCTTCATCAAGTGCGACGATTTCGAACTTGTCGCCATTGATGGCCTGGTACCAGTCCCCGACGCGTGGTGTAAAACTCATCTCGGTACCCCCTCGCTGCATGATCAGGTTGATCGTTGATCAGGTGCTCATTGTACGAATCAAGTTAATTCCGTTTCTGAATGTGCATTTTTCCCTTTTATAAAACTTGCCAGACGGAATGGCAAGCACATCTGTACGGGGCGGCTGATCGCGCATTTCAGAACCCGGGCACGAGCCGGCCAAGGTTGTGTTTTAAGCAGCATTGCTGCCGCCATCCCTTCCCTGGCTGCCCATGTACCTGGCCGTACCGGGAGTGGATGCAGGTGATATTCCCGGCGGAACGGTGCATCAGGCCTGTGCGGGATGAGCACGCCCGGGCTCAAGCGGGTCCGGCTTAGACAGGTATGCCGGTTGGGCATCAATAAAGCTATCAAAATCAGTTAATTGATATGCTGCTCTTGACTGGTGCCGGTCGCGGATGCGGGCGGGGGGCTGTCGTGGCCATGCCCGCCGGGGGCGGTAGCTGAAAATCCCCTGTCATTCGGGTAAAGTTCGCGTTTCATTTTTACGCAAACCCGCGCGTGCGGGCAGAAAAATATTCGTGAGGACAACAGCATGGCCGACTACAAGATAGCACCTTCCATCCTGTCAGCTGACTTTGCCCGTCTGGGCGAGGAAGTGACCCATGTACTCGATGCCGGTGCTGATATCGTGCATTTCGATGTCATGGACAACCATTATGTACCCAACCTGACTATCGGCCCGCTGGTGTGCGAGGCGCTGCGCAAGCACGGGGTTACCGCGGATATCGACGTACACCTGATGGTCAAGCCGGTCGACCGGATCATTCCGGATTTCGCCAAGGCCGGCGCCACCTACATCACCTTTCATCCCGAGGCCAGTGAGCACATCGACCGCTCCCTGTCGCTGGTACATGACTGCGGCTGCAAGTCCGGCCTCGTATTCAACCCGGCTACCCCGCTGGACTACCTGAAGTATGTCATCGACAAGGTGGATATGATCCTGTTGATGTCCGTGAACCCGGGATTTGGCGGACAGAGCTTCATCCCCGAGGCGCTCAACAAGTTACGCGAAGCGCGTCGTATCATCGACGAGAGCGGGCGTGACATTCGCCTGGAAATCGACGGTGGCGTCAAGGTGGACAATATTGGCGAGATTGCTGCCGCCGGGGCAGACACTTTCGTTGCCGGTTCGGCGATTTTCGGTGCTGACGACTACAAGACCACCATTGCCGCGATGCGTGCCGAAATCGCCAGGGCCGTCGGCTGACCTGTCCTGACATGCGCAGACCCCGGATGATTCTGATAGACGTGGACGGGACGCTGGTCGACAGCGTGCCTGATCTTGCGTTTTGCGTGGATGCCATGATGGACCGGCTCGGGCGCCCGGCATGTGGCGAGGTGCGGGTGCGTGACTGGGTAGGCAACGGTGTCGAGCGGCTGGTACGACGCGCCCTGGTCGGACAACTTGACGGGGAGCCGCCCGAGGCTGATTTCGAACGGGCCTACCCGCTGTTCCTGGCGTTGTACGCTGAAAACACCTCCAGGCGCTCGTGCCTGTACCCGGGGGTGCGGGAAGGTATCGACCTGCTCAAGTCGGCCGGCTACCAGCTCGGCTGCGTCACCAACAAGGCCGCACAGTTCACCGAGCCCTTGTTGAAGGACCTTGGCGTGTTTGATGATTTCGCTATCGTTATCAGTGGTGATACCCTGGCCAAAAAGAAGCCGGATCCGGAACCACTGCTGCATGCAGCGGCATTTTTCGGCTGCCAGCCCGGTGACGCGCTGATGATCGGTGATTCGGTCAGCGATGTCGCGGCGGCGCGGGCAGCCGGCTTCCAGATCGTGTGCATGAGCTATGGCTACAATCATGGCGTCGATATCCGCGATGCACACCCGGATGCCGTGATTGATTCCTTGACAGAGATTTATCCGCTGCTCGAAAAGGCGGCCTGATGTCCATGCAGATCACTGGAGAGACCCATTCGGTGCTGTACAGTCCCGGCGGATGCTGGCAATCGTCATGACGTTGCTGGGACTGTATGCAATCCGGATATCTCAAAGGTGAGCGTGATGACGCCTGAACAGTTCAAGGCCCTGGTTGACCAGGGATACAATCGAATCCCCCTGACCCGCGAGGTGCTTGCCGACCTCGATACGCCGCTCAGCACGTTCGTCAAGCTGGCGCACGGGCCCTATTCCTATCTTTTCGAGTCAGTGCATGGCGGTGAAAAATGGGGGCGCTATTCCATTATCGGACTGCCATGCTCCACGGTGCTGCGTGTCACCGGACATGACATCGCCGTCCTGAAAGACGGGTCGGTGGTAGAGACGGCAACCGCCGAGGATCCGCTGGCATGGGTTACTGCATTCCAGTCGCGCTACAGGGTGGCTGAATTGCCCGATCTGCCACGATTCAACGGCGGGCTGGTCGGTTATTTCGGTTATGACACCGTGCGCTACATCGAGCCGCGCCTGGCGGCTTTCGACAAGCCGGACCCGGTCGGTTGTCCGGATATCCTGCTCATGGTGTCGGATGAATTACTGGTATTCGACAATCTGGCGGGTACGCTGCAGCTGATCGTGCACGTTGATCCGGCGACGGAGCAGGCGCTGGAGGCAGGACAGCGTCGTCTGGATGAGCTGGTGGCGCGTCTGCATGACGCCACGCCTGCCTACGAGTCGGGTAAGGCTGGCGGGGAGCCGGTCACGGAGGCCGATTTCGTGTCCGGGTTCACGCGGGCCGGATTCGAGTCCGCGGTCATGCGCATCAAGGACTACATTGTCGAAGGCGATGCCATGCAGGTGGTGTTGTCGCAGCGCATGTCGATTCCGTTCAGTGCGGCTCCGCTCGACCTGTATCGGGCCCTGCGCCGGCTCAATCCCTCGCCCTATATGTACTACCTGGACCTGGGTGATTTTCACATTGTGGGTTCATCACCGGAAATCCTGGTGCATGTCGAGGCAGGCCAGGTAACCGTGCGGCCGATTGCCGGGACGCGGCCGCGCGGCCAGGATACGGCGCAGGACCTGGCGCTGGAGCAGGATCTGCTGTCTGACCCGAAGGAACTCGCGGAGCATCTGATGCTGATCGACCTGGGCCGCAATGATGTCGGTCGTGTCAGCGTCGTCGGCAGCGTCAAGGTGACTGAACAGATGGCGATCGAACGGTATTCCCATGTCATGCATATCGTTTCCAACGTGGTCGGTCAGTTGCGTCCGGAGCTTGAAGCGATGGATGTATTGCGTGCCACCTTCCCGGCCGGCACGGTCAGCGGCGCGCCGAAGATCCGCGCCATGGAAATCATCGACGAGCTGGAGCCGGTCAAACGTGGCGTTTATGCCGGCGCGGTCGGCTACCTGTCATGGTCGGGCAACATGGATACGGCAATCGCCATACGCACCGCCGTGATCAAGGGCGGTACGCTGCATATCCAGGCCGGCGCCGGGATCGTCGCCGATTCCGTCCCGGAGAGCGAGTGGGACGAGACCATGAACAAGGGGCGCGCGATTTTTCGCGCAGTCGCCATGGCCTGCCGGGGGCTGACCGGCAG
>JBATJF010000453.1:0-5580 GCA_049668345.1 Gammaproteobacteria bacterium | reverse complement strand
GGCTCGGACCTGGATATCGTGTTCCTGCATGACAGCACCGGCAGCGAGCAGCACACCGCCGGTCCCCGGGTCATCGACAACACGGAGTTCTTCACCCGCCTCAGCCAGCGCATCATCCACATCCTCAATACCTTTACTGCGGCAGGGGTGCTCTACGAGGTCGACATGCGGCTGCGTCCGAACGGAAATTCCGGCCTGCTGGTCAGCAGCATGGAGGCGTTCGACGACTACCAGCAGGGCAGCGCCTGGACCTGGGAAAACCAGGCGCTGATCCGCGCGCGCGTGGTGGTAGGCAGCACGGAAATCACCCGCCGGTTCGAGCGTATACGCAACGGGGTGCTGGCGCGGCCACGGGATGCACAGGGTTTGCAGGCCGAGGTGGCCGACATGCGCCGGCGCATGCGCCATGAACTGGACAAGACCACGGCCGAACGGTTTGATCTCAAGCACGGGCCAGGCGGTATCGTTGATATCGAATTTATGGTTCAATTCATGGTCCTGCGCTGGTCCGGCGAGCATGGTGTGCTGTTGCGTCCGACCGCGACGCTTGGCCTGTTGCGGGTCATTGGCGATATCGGTGTGCTGCCGGCGCAGGATGTCGAGGACCTGTCAAACGCCTATCATGCCCTGCGCGAGCGGATCAACCACCGGGTGCTGCAGGATGCGCCGGCCCTGGTCGGCCAGGACGAACTGGTGGATGAGCGCGCGACGGTGTGCCGGATCTGGCAGCAGGTGATGGGCGAAACGTGAAAGGTGAAACGTAAAGCGTGAGACGTAAAATGTGAGACGTGAAACGTGACATGGCTCGGGCCTGGTATTCAGTCTGCAGGATTTGCGCGGGTTGTTTCACATATCACGTTTCACCTTTCACGGAATGTTAGTTACTTCGGAGAGAATTACGTATGTCAATGTCTGACCGCGACGGCGTCATCTGGATGGACGGGCAGCTGGTGCCCTGGCGCGAGGCGCAGGTGCACGTGCTGACCCATACCCTGCATTACGGCATGGGCGTGTTCGAGGGCGTGCGCGCCTACCGTGCCGAGCAGGGCACCGCGATCTTCCGTCTGCCCGAGCACATGAAACGCCTGTACGGTTCGGCGCATATCATGAAGATGCCGGTGCCCTGGGACCAGCCGACGCTGGCCGAGGCGCACCGCGCCGTGGTGCGTGAAAACAAGCTCGAGTCTGCCTACATCCGCCCGATGTTTTTCTACGGATCGGAAGGCATGGGCCTGCGCGCGGACAATCTCAAGGTGCACGGCATCGTCGCCGCGTGGGAATGGGGCGCCTACCTCGGTGCCGAGAACATGGAAAAAGGCATCCGTATCAAGACCTCGTCCTACACCCGCCACCACGTCAATATCACCATGTGCAAGGCGAAGGCCAACGGTCATTACATCAATTCCATGCTGGCGCTGAACGAGGCACTGAGCGATGGTTACGACGAGGCCATGCTGCTGGACGTGGACGGCTTCGTGGCCGAGGGCAGCGGCGAAAACATCTTCATCGTGCGCGATAACGTCATCTATACGCCTGACCTGACCTCGGCGCTGGAAGGCATCACCCGCGACACCATCGGCCGGCTGGCAGCCGATGAAGGCTACGTGTTGCGCGAAAAGCGCATCACGCGTGACGAGGTCTACCTGGCCGACGAGGCCTTCTTCACCGGTACCGCGGCGGAGGTCACGCCGATCCGTGAAGTCGATAACCGCGTCATCGGCAGCGGCACGCGCGGCCCGGTCACCACGCGCCTGCAGTCACTGTATTTCGACGTGGTGCACGGGCGGCTGGACAAGTACGCGAACTGGCTGACCGTGGTCTAGCTGCGTCCAATTCGCAAAATTAATCTCGTGTCAGAATGCAGGGTGCGCTCTGTGCACCATTTTCGGTGCGTGGAACGCACCCTACGGTTTTGTAGGGTGCACTTCGTGCACCGTTTCCGGTAATTCACCCGTACCCTGCATCGCTAATGGCCACGGAAGCACACGGAAAAATAACAATGCAGGTGCAGGGTGCGTTTTACGCACCGGGCGCGGCGCCCGGGTGCCACTGCGGCCGAGGTGGGACGTGAAAAGCAGAATGGCCACGGAACCCACGGAAGAACACGGAGATGAACATGTAGGGTGCGCTTTACGCTCCGTAAATGGTGCATGTTGTACAACATGGCGTGAGATGTGAAAGGTGAAACGTGAATGACGGGTGCGATGGATAATGGCCACGGAAGCACACGGAAGAACACGGAAAAATAAATGTAGGGTGCGTTTTACGCACCATGAACGGTGCACGAAGTGCACCCTACGACTGATGTGGGACATGAAACGTGAGACGTGAAACGAAGAATGGCCACGGAATCCACGGAAGAGCACGGAAAAATAACAAGGCAGGCGTAGGGTGCGTTTTACGCACCGGGAGCGGCGTCCGGGGTGCCGCCTGCGGTAGAGGTGAAACGTGAAAAGCTCAATGGCCACGGAAGCACACGGAAGAACACGGAAAAATAACAAGGCAGGCGTAGGGTGCGTTTTACGCACCGGGAGCGGCGCCCGGGTGCCACTGCGGCTGAGGTGGGACGTGAAAAGCAGAATGGCCACGGAACCCACGGAAGAACACGGAAGCATCCAATGCCGATGCGCACAACGCACCCTGCAGGGTATCAATCAGCTCTGTGTACCCTGTGCGCTCCGTGGCGTGGATTTGTTATTTCCATGCATCTCCGCGCCTCTGCGCGAGGTTCCCGGGCTAGTTCTGGCTGAGCTGCGAATTGTACAGCCGCCAGTAGGCCCCGCCCCGGTCGAGCAGCTCGCGGTGTGAACCGCTTTCCACGACACGGCCCTGGTCCAGTACCACGATGCGGTCGGCGTGTTCGATGGTGGACAGACGGTGCGCAATGATGAGCGATGTGCGCCCCCGCATGAGGGTTTCCAGTGCGCCCTGCACATGCCGTTCCGATTCGGTGTCCAGCGCGGAGGTCGCCTCGTCCAGGATCAGGACCGGCGCGTCCTTCAGCAGGGCGCGCGCGATCGCCAGTCGCTGGCGCTGGCCGCCGGACAGGCGCGCGCCGTTTTCGCCGATCAGTGTTTCCATGCCATCCGGCAGCATGCTGATGAACTCCATGGCATGGGCGGCCTCGGCCGCGGCGGTGATTGCCGCGCGGTCCGCTCCGCGCATGCTGCCGTAGGCGATATTGGCCGCGATGGTGTCGTTGAACAGCACGATATCCTGGTTCACCAGCGCGATACCGGCGCGCAGGTCGGCGAGGTTCACGTCCTGCAGGTCCTGGCCATCCAGCAGGATCTGTCCGCCGGTCGGCTGGTAGAAGCGCGGTACCAGCGCGGCCAGGCTGGACTTGCCGCTGCCGGACTTGCCGACCAGTGCGACCGTCTCGCCGGGTTCGATGTCCAGGCTGACATCGTCCAGTGCCGCGATCTTGTCGGTGTCGTAGCGCAGGCTGACGTGGCGGAACGAGAGGGCACCCCGGATGGCGGGCATACGCAGGTTACCGGTCTCCGGTTCCGGCGGCTGTTCCAGCAACTCGAAGATGGACTGCGATGCCGCCATGCCGCGCTGCAGCTGCTCGTTGACCTTGGTCAGGCGCTTGATGGGCGAAAACAGCAGCCCCATGGCGCCGAAGAACGAGATGAAACTGCCTACCGTGAATTCGTTCTCCAGGGTCTGTGAGGACGCGATGTAGATCATGATGGCCAGCGCGATGACCGCGATCATCTGCACGGCGGGAACATTGGCGGCCGAGGTCGCGATGATCTTCAGATTCATGTGGCGGACGCGGTTCGTGATGGTATCGAAGCGTTTGTTTTCGTAGCCCTGGCCGCCGAACAGCTTGACCACACGATTGCCCTTGATCGCCTCTTCGACGACATTGGTCATGTCGCCCATGGCCTGCTGCAGGGAGGTGCTGAGCCGGCGCAGGCGGCCACTCATCAGTTTCACCACAATGCCGATGGCGGGCGCCACGACGAAAAAGATCACCGACAGCTGCCAGTTGATCCAGGCCATGAGGGCCAGCAGCCCGATCACCGACAGGGTATCGCGTACCAGGATCAGCAGCGATTCGCTGGCCGCAGCCGCGACCTGTTCCACGTTGAAGGTGATCTTCGAAATCAGCGTGCCGGTCGGGTTGTCGTCGTAGAAGCGGCTGGGCAGTGTCAGCAGCCGGCTGAACATATCCGTGCGCAGGTCCTTGATCACCTTGCCGGACACCCAGCTGAGCGAGACCGAGCTGATGTAGTTGGAAATGCCGCGCACCAGGAACAGCAGGATCAGCAGGACCGGCATGAGCCGGATGGTGTCCGGATCCTTCTTGATAAAGCTGCCGTCCAGCAGCGGTTTCATCAGCGCCGGGATGGCCGGTTCGGTGGCGGCCAGCACCATGATGCTGACGATCGACACGACAAATACCTTCCAGTACGGCACGACATAGCGCAGCAGGCGCGTGTAGAGCTCTCGGGTGGTGGTGGGTCTGTCCATGCTCTGTCGTTGTCGGGGGTCGGGTGCGTTCCGCTATGGGCCTGATTTTATTGCCGCAGGCGATTATACAGCCCGGTTGGGCGCAATGCCGGCCGCTAGTGATTCCGGCCGCGCTATCATGCCATAATTGCGCGGTATTCATTGCCTGGCAGGCCAGGCCGCAGGAGAACACAGTGCCAAATCCACATACCGCGGATGCATCCGGCGAGCAGGCCTGGGTCGAGCCGAATGCCGAGAACCACTACGAAGTAACCCGGGCGGACCTGCCCCTGCATTGTCCGCTGGACGGGATGAGCCTGTGGGACTCCCACCCGCGTGTCTACCTGCCTATCGAAACCACCGGCAAGGCCAAGTGTCCCTATTGCGGCGCCGACTATACCCTTGTTGATGCACATAAAGCGTAGGTGCGGCCTTGGCCGCGCGCATTCCTGAATCCGGCGCTGCCGTCAGGCGACCCCTCATCCACGCATCTCCCGAACGCCGTCCGCTGATCGTCTGGCGTTTCACGGACGGCAAGCCCGGCCACGACAGCCAGACACGGGGTTTGCTGGCAGCCTTGCGCGCGCGGGTCCCTGTCGATGATGTTACGGTACACATTGCGGATTGCCGGGCCGGGCTGGTGGCCTGCCTGACCGGGCGCACGGCGTCCGCGCTGGATGGGCCCGACCCGGACCTGATCATCGGCGCCGGTCATGCCACGCACCTGCCCATGCTCAATGCGCGTCGGGTACGCGGCGGCAGGGTCGTGGTATTGATGAAACCAACCCTGCCGACCGCCTGGTTCGACCTGTGCGTGATACCCGCGCATGACCGGACACGTGACAGTGAGAATATCCTGGTCACGCGCGGCGTGCTGAACCGGGTCCGCCACGAGGAGACAAAGGACGAGCACGCCGGGCTGATCCTGGTCGGCGGCCCGTCGGCCCATGTCGCATGGTCAACAGAGACCGTGCTGGCGCAGATCGATGCCGTGCTGGCGCGCACGACCGATGTGCACTGGACGCTGACCACCTCGCGCCGCACGCCGGCGGATTTCCTGGCACGGCTCGACATGGACAGGCCGCAACTGACGGTCGTACCCTGCGAACAGACCGGCCC
>JBATJF010000452.1:0-3189 GCA_049668345.1 Gammaproteobacteria bacterium | reverse complement strand
GGAATTACAATGCCCGGGCGTAGGGTGCGTTTTACGCACCGGCAGCAGTGCACGGAGTGCACTCCACAAAAAATGGCCACGGAACCGCACGGAATTACACGGAATTACAATGCCCGGGCGTAGGGTGCGTTTTACGCACCGGCAGCGGTGCAGGGAGTGCACCCTGCATCCAGATGGTGGGACTGATTTCCCTGTGTTCCTGATGATCCCTGTAGCGTGCCTTAATATCGCGACCTGTTCAGGAACAAGGCCTGGCCGCCCTCGAAGGCTGCTCGCTCGTCGCGGATGTGCCGCCCGCCGCTCACCAGCCAGTCACCGTCCTGCCTGACCAGAAAGATCTCCACCCGGTGCACATCCATGAATTGCCCGTCACCGCCGCGCGTGGCGCCCAGCGCGGTGCCGGTGACGCTGACCGTGGCGCGGTCGCCATCGATGATCACGTCCGGCGCCAGCAGGCTCAATTCCAGCGACAGCAGGCGGCTGCGCGCCGCGGCGATTCTCCGGGTCAGTTCCTCGCGGCTGTCGATTTCTGTAATGCCGTAATGCAATGTGGTCAGGTCGTAACGGGTGGACGGCGTGAACAGCGAGCCGAGCTGCCGGGCGCGGCCGATTTGCGTGACCGCGTTTTCCGGGTCGCGGACCTCGGCCAGGTCGCGCACCTGATCCAGCAGGTCGAGGATGCGCTGTTCCTCGCTGTCGCGCATCAGCAGCCAGGCGCCGCCCGCAGCCAGGACGAGTGCCGGTAGCCACAGCTGGATTTTCTTTATCACGATGACAGCCCCTTGCTCTGGATCAGGGTCCATTGCATGAGCTGGGTCACGAGGGCCTCGGCGGCGCCATGCTGGCCATGTTCGCGCAACCACTCCGCCGCCCATCGGTGACCCCAGGCGCTGGCATTGCTCTCGCTCGGGTCCTGCGCCAGCTGGCGGGTGTTGGCGAGGTACATGAACAGGGCGCGCCCCAGTGCATGCACCGTGGCGGTCAGCCGGTCGGGGTAGCTCCAGCGGCACAGCCCGCGCGTGGTGTAGCGGTCCGGGATGCTGCGGCGCCGTATCGGGCGCGGCGGTATGCGTCCCCAGTGCATTTCCTCGGCCGGGTAGTCCGGGCCCTGCCAGACATTCACCTTGATGCGATACATGTGCTGCGGCAAGGGCGGATCGGCATCGGGACTGTTTTCACGCGGGGTCCAGCAGGTGCTGAGCGTGAGCGGCGGGCACTGGCTGGCGAGCTGCGGCTGGTGCTGGGCCCGCGTCATCGGGCTGAGGCGGACCCAGTCGAGCAGGTGAATGTCGTAGCCGGACAGCTTGCCATGGACATAGGCGATGACATCGCTGGCGCCGGTGCGGTCGGTGACGACAAATGCCGGGTACTCCATATGCAGACCTCGCGCTGCGCACGTGACGTGCAGTCAATGAGGATGTCGGTTGCGACTGGCTGTTAGTTTAGTCCTGAACGGCGGGCAGGGGTAGGAGCGGACGCGGTCGGTGAAGGAATCAGCCGCGTGTTTCGGATTTCGCGTGTCCCGGGCGGGGCGTGAAACGTGAATGGCAAAAGGCAGGAGATGACCGCCGGTATCCCGTAAATCTTCCGCACGGCTCGAATAACGTTTCACGTCTCATCGTTTGAATGTAGGGTGCGTTCTACGCACCATAGGGTGCACAGAGTGCACCCTACATTCTTGGCTCTTCCCCAAATCGAGTGGGTAGATTACCGTTGTAGGGCCGAATTCATTCGGCCAACAACCTTGCCATTAGCAGCAATGCGTCTCGTCTGAATTGATGTGTTACCCACTCAATCAGGGGAAGTCCCACATTCTTTTCGTGTTCTTCAACGGATTCCATGGTCATTCTCCGTTTCACGTTTCACGTTTCACGTTTCACGTTTCACGTTTCACGTTTCACGTTTCACGTTACCTGCCTCACGGCGCGCGCCGTTCGATCTTCCAGTCGCCGTCGTCCAGAAGGGTGTAGACGAAGCGGTCATGCAGGCGGTTGTCGCGCGCCTGCCAGAATTCGATGGACTCCGGCGTTACCCGGTAGCCGCCCCAGAACGACGGGAGCGGTATCTCGCCGCGGGCGAACTTGCGCTTCATTTCGTCGACCTTGGCATCCAGCAGCGAACGCGACGAAATCACCTGGCTTTGTGGTGATGCCCAGGCCCCGATCTGGCTGCCGCGCGGGCGCGAGGCAAAGTATTTCAGTGATTCGGCGGCCGGGATCCGAGCGGCCGTGCCGCTGATCTTGACCTGCCTGCCGAGCGCTACCCACGGGAACAGCAGGGCCACCTTCGGGTTGCCATCGATCTGGTGCGCCTTGTCGCTTTCGTAGTTGGTGAAGAACACGAAGCCCTGCATGTCATAGATCTTCAGCAGCACGGTGCGCACCCAGGGCTGGCCATGCGCGTCGACCGTGGCGATGGTCATGGCATTGGGTTCGGCGATACCGGAGTCGATTGCCTGCCTGAACCACAGTTCGAACTGGTGGAACGGGTCGGGGTTCAGTTCGCTGCTTGACAGGCCGTGCTCCATCCACTGGTCGCGAAGATCATCGGGGCTTGCTGGCATGGCGGGTTCTCTCTGTCTGTTCCCGGGAGGGTTAACGATATAGGGACAGGGCCCGGGAATAAAGGGCCTGCCCTGTCCCGGCAGTCCGGCCATGCGGATTGGTAGTAATATCCCGCCATGGACGATCTCGAGCGCGACCGCAAGATACAGGCCTGGCAGGAAAAGGCGCGACGGGCCGGCAAGCGCCGCAAGCCGCGCAACCTGTACGTGATCACGCTCGATCCGGAAGTGCTGTGGATCCGGGAGTTCCGCCAGGAGAATCCAGGTTACATCGAAGGCATGCCGTGCGTGTACGTCGGCATGACCGTGCATGATCCGGGTGACCGCTTCGAGCAGCATATGCTCGGCTACCGCAGCAGCAGGTACCCGCATCGCTACGGTATCGAACTGGCGCAGGAACTGATGACAGGCTTTGACGGGGCAGGCCTCGATGACGCGGAGCGGGAGTCAGCGTTGGCCCGCTGGCTGCGCCGGCAGGGCTGCGCGGTGTGGCAGAACTGAGCAGGATTTCGGAAAATTCACCTCGCACAGAGACGCAGAGGACGCGAGAAAATATCTCGCGCAAAGACGCAAAGAAAAATAACCCTGGAGATCACTGGCGCTTCGCGACATGGCGTGCGTGCGGT
>JBATJF010000451.1:0-5207 GCA_049668345.1 Gammaproteobacteria bacterium | reverse complement strand
CCAGATCTTTGCCGTGGGGTCGTCGCGGCTGCCCAGCGGGGCGGTGATCCGGGTCGGTTGTTCGGGGTCGATCGTGTCGCCGGTGATGTAGCGGGTCGAGGTCTCGTTGTACCAGTAATATTCCGGCGGCACCTTCCTGGCCCAGGTGCAGCGGCCCTTGATCTTCAGGTAGCGGTGTTCGTCGGTGATGTCCAGGTCCTGGCCGGCCTCCGACCAGTCCCAGAACATCTTGGTGCCGGTGTCGGCGGCCATGTGCGGGATATGGCAGGTCTGGCAGGCCAGTCGCCCGGTATGGGCATTCTGGCGCACGTCGGCATGCGGTGTTTCGGCATGGCAGTCGGTGCATGCCACGCGGTTCTTGTCGTCGACGCTGACCGCCATGGCCCGGCCCCGGATCACGTGGTGCTCGGTGCGATGACAGTCGACGCACTGCATGTCGTACCGGCCCATGTGGACATCGATGCGTTCGCTGGGAAACAGCAGCGTCTCGTCCATGTCACCGTGCTTGACGGCGTTGCCGCCGCCACCCGCGAAGTGGCAGCCGCCGCAGTTGCGGCGTCGCGGCATGCCCACGCTGCGCGCGACCGCCAGCAAATCGACGCTTTCGTCGGGCACGCCGGCGCCGCGGAATTTCTTCTGGTAGGTGCCGCTGTTGTCATGGCATACCAGGCAATCGACCCGCGAGGCGTCCTGGAAATCGAATTTCTCGTCTTCCCAGCCATAGCCGATATGGCACATGGTGCAGGCCGGCCAGTTGGACTGCACGCCGATGCAGAAATTGTTGATGACGTTGCGCTTGCCGATGCGCACCGCGCCGTCGTGTCCGGGCACCATGACTTCCTCGCCCTGCCAGTTCCAGTGCGCGGTCTGCATGACCTCGCGGGCCGAGTCGGGATGGCACTCCAGGCAGGCTCGGGTGACAGCGGGGCCGTCCGCGAACGGTTCGAAGAAGAAAAACGCGTGATTGGTATGGAGCGGGTGCTCCGGCATGCGTTCCCAGGCGCCTGTCTTCTGTGCCGGCCCTTTCCGTGCCAGCCCTTGCGCATCGTCTTCATCCGCCTGTGCGCCGCCCAGGGCAAGCAGTAGCAGTAACAGGCACATCGGCCAGGCGGCAGCCGCAGGGAAGGTCATGGTCAGTCGTCGTGTGGGTAACCGTGTCATGCAGTCTGCCAATATTCCATGTATCGCGCGGCGCTGCTTGATATAGATCATGAAAGCCGGTGATTGCAGGCCGATTGTATGTTGTTTCGGCGCCAGTTATTGCAAAGTGCTGTTATCCGCCATGGCTGTGCGAAACAGGTCAGCAATATAACAGCCAGGGCCGCTCAGGGCGATGTGGCGGTGCTTTCTTCCCTTGTACGCTCAGCCGCTTTTCTGCCGGCAAGCAGTTCGACGACCGCCTTTTGCCGGTATTGTTCGGCCAGCCCGGCTGCAGTTTTGCCTTCGTTGTCCAGCAAGGCGGGATCGGCGCCGGCTTCGAGCAGCAGGCTGACAAACCCCGGATGGCCCTTCAGCGCCGCCCACATCAGTGCGGTGCGGCCGGTCCTGTCATCCCGCGCATCGATCTTTGTTCCGTGCGCGAGCAGCTCACGCGCGGCCTTCACACGCCCCGTCCAGGCCGCGCTCATCAGGGCCGTGAAGCCCCGGCTGTCTTTACGGTCGACGCTGGCGCCGGCCGACAGCAGTGCCTGCAGCGCCTCCGGTTTGCCCAGCGCCAGCATCAGCGCGGTGGTGCCCCGCGTATCCGCGGCGTCGATGTCGGCCCCGGCCGCCAGCAGGATGTCGATGGCTTCGACCTGGCCCGTGCTGGCCGCCCACATCAGCACCGTCCGCTGTGCATTGTCCCGGAGTTGCCGGGCGCCGCGTACCAGCAGCAGGCGCACCACCTCCGACTGGCCAGCCCAGGCGGCGCCCGTCAGGGCCGTGAAGCCGCGGCTGTCCTGCTGGTCGATAGCCGCGCCGGCATCCAGCAGGGTCTCGACCAGCGCCGTATTGCCGGCCTGCGCCGCCAGCATCAGCGGCGTCAGACCGCGCTGGTCACTGATGTTGATGGCCGCCTTGTGCGCCAGCAGCAGCTCTGCGTTGCCGGTCTGGTTGGCGGCCAGCGCTGCCAACAGGGCGTTCTGGCCGGTCGTGTTGCGGGCGTCGATATCGACACCGCGCTTCAGCAAAGTCTGCACGATGTCCTGCAGGCCCTTGCCAGCCGCCAGCATCAGCGGCGTGACCTGCTTGCTGTTGGCATGGTCCGGTGTGGCGCCGTGTTCCAGCAGCAGACGGGCGGTGACCGTGTCTTCCTGCTCGATGGCCAGCAGCAGCGGTGTCATGTCACTCTGCGTGTCGATCACCTCCAGGTCTGCGCCGTTTGCCGCCAGCAGTTGCGCGGTCGCGCTGTCGCGCCTGGCGACGGCGAAGTGCAGGGGTGTTGCGCCGGCCCTGTTCAGGGCATTCACGGCAGCGCCCTGCCTGACCAGCGCGGTGGCCACCTCGGGACGCCCGCGCATGGCGGCCCAGTGCAGGGCGGTCATGCCATCGTTGTCCGTCTGTTCGAGCGCGGGTTTGCCGTCAAGCAGGGCCTCGATAACCCCGATATGACCTCCCCGGGCCGCCAGAATCAGTGCCGTCTGGCCGTTCCGGTCGGCGGCATCGATATTCACCTTGTGCTTCAGCAGGACCTTGACGACGTCTGTCCGGCCCAGCGAGGCGGCCAGTGCCAGCGGTGTCTTGCCGCTGGTGTCCGGCAGCTCGGCATCGACACCCGTTGCCAGCAGCTGTTGCAACAGCTGGACATCGCCGCGGCGGGCGGCGCCGGATAAATCCGTGCCGGCGTCCGCCAGCACGCCCCCCTGCCAGGCCAGTGACCACAGCACCAGCGGAATCGCAACTGCACGACTGATGGCTGGCATCGGGGCTTGTTATTCCGCCGCGGATGATTCGCGGCTTGCCGGTGGTGCAGGGTAGAAGGGCGGATTGCCGAACTGTCGGTGATGACGGTAGGGCGTACCGCCCAGGCCACGATAGCCCGGATAGCCATAGCCATAGCCACGCCCGTACCGGCCGTAGCCCTGCCCCCGGGAATAGGGACGACCGCGCCAGCCATACGGGTAAGCCGGGGCGTTAACTGGTGCGCCGGATCCGGCGGGTGCCGCGGTGCCGGAGCCTTGCTCCAGGGTTTCAGGGCTGCCAGTGGGGGCAGCAGACTCCACGACCGGGACGGTAGTCCTGCCCTGGCCACCCTGGTATTGCGGCGAGCCCTGTCCGGGCCCTCCGGTACCTGTCTGGTAGCTGTGACCACTGCCTGGTCCCTTGCCGCCCGCCGGCGGATAACCGGAGGCCGTGCCGGCCGGTGTTCTTGCCGGCATGTCCCGGGCCGTCTGGCCGGGTGCAGCGTCGTGGGCGGCGCTGGTCAATGCCAGGCCGGTGCCGAGCAGTCCGGCCATGACCATGATTGTCAAGGATCGTATCTTCATCATCTCGTTACTCGTTACCGGGGTTCAGCCGGCGGTTGCCGGGTGTCGCCCTGCAGATTCGTGCAGGCATGCCAATGTTGCCCGCTCACATAAAAAAGGAGGCAGCCACGGCTTCCTCCCTGAAGGGGACCCGGACTCCGATAGGCCGGAGTCCGGGTTGACGCGGGCAGTGCGGTGTTATTGCACTACAATGCTGCCGGTCAGCGTATCGGTGACCACACCGCCGACGGTGACGGTCACGGTGAAGACGACCGTCTGCGGTGTGCCCGGCGCTACCCAGCGCTCGGGGACGCGCAGGACTGTGCCCGGTGCCAGGTTGGTGAAGTTCGCGGTGAACGAACTGCCGTCTGTGCCACTCAGGGTCGCGGTCCCCGTTACCGGTACAGTGTCGTTGTTGACGACTCTGTAGATGATGAATCCGGCCTGACCGGGATTCACCGGACTCACCAGGCGCACCCATTCAGCGGTAACGTTCGCTGCGGGTGCCGGGCCGGTCGAGACCGTCAGGTCTACTGCACTGCCTGCGGTAACACAGGCGACACAGGCCAGCGGGCTCTGGTCGATGACCGTGCCGGCTGGGGCCGCATCGCTAACCTGGGTCACGTTGCCCACGACAAGACCGGCATTCACGAGGGTGGTCGTGGCCACGGCCTGCGTCGAGCCGATCACGTTCGGCACGTCGATCAGGACGGTACCCGGGCCGGTCGAGATCACGAGATCAACCGCGGTACCCTCGAAGACGGTGGTACCTGCCACCGGTGTCGTGCTGATCACGTTACCTGCCACGATGGTCGGATGGCTGGCCGACGTGATCGTTCCGACCACCAGGTTGGCGGCCAGGATGGCGGCCTCGGCCGTCGCCTGGGGCAGGTCCACGACATTCGGTACAACCGTGGTCGGTGCCGGCGCGTAGTCGATCACCAGCTGGGCGTCGTACACGGCGGTGGCCTTGCGATCACCCTTGATGTAGACCGCGAGGTCGAGGTCATCCGACATCGGCAGGCCATTCGTGGTGTACGGCACACCGTTGTTGTCACCGTCCACCGTGACGAAGCCGTTCTGGGTGACGTCGACCCAGCCGCGGCTGTACTTCAGCGGCGAGGTGGTCGCGGTTGCCCAGTCGAGCAGGTTGATTTCGGTGATGGTCGGTTCGCCCACCGGGTACTTGATCAGGTCCTTGGCAAAGGGCGGGGCATAGCAGTCTGCACCATCCGTACCGCCGCCCAGGGGGGCTTCAATGGCGATTTCCAGGCCCGGCAGGTCCTGGCCGTACTTGTTGGGCTTCAGGCGCCAGCGCGGACCGGACACCAAGGTGCCGCCGGCCGCTACCAGTGCGCTGCTCTCCAGCCAGCTGCCCTGGAAATCCTGGATGGTCGGATCCGGGTTCATGTCATAGGACCACGCGAACGGGTCGCGGTCGACCGTGGTGTACCAGCCATTGGTGAATGCACCGGTCAGGTCCGACGACAGCGGGTAGGGCAGATCGGTATCGTTGGTCGGGACATTGGAGGTCGGTGGACTGGTGGTGATGGCAAAGAAGGTGTTCTTGAAGAACGTGCCCACACCGAGGAAGGTCGGATCGACATTGCCGTCTTCGGTATCGATCAGGTCACTGTCGCCCTCGAAACAGGCCTTGGTGGATTTCCATACCTCGTCGGGACCGCCGATGGTGCCCTCGATGCGGTAGGACGGCTTGCGACCGGTGGCGGCCTCGTTCTCCAGGTCTTCAGGGCGCAGCTG
>JBATJF010000450.1:0-2122 GCA_049668345.1 Gammaproteobacteria bacterium | reverse complement strand
CCAGGGACAGAATCGAACTGCCGACACGGGGATTTTCAATCCCCTGCTCTACCAACTGAGCTACCTGGCCGTGTGTTGAGGCGAGCGGCGTATTAAAGCGGCTGCGCCGTCCGGAGTCAAGATACCCGTGGCCAAGTCTCTGTTTACAGGGAAAATGGCGGCCGGCATGGCGACTCAGCCCGCACCGTACTGGCGCTGGTAATAATCCCGGTAGGCGCCGCTGCGCACCCGGTCGCACCAGTCACGGTGCTCGAGATACCAGCGGATCGTGGCCGCAATGCCCGACTCGAAATCATGCGCCGGCCGCCAGTCGAGCCGCGTGCGCATGCGCGTGGCGTCGATGGCGTAGCGGCGATCATGGCCCGGCCGGTCGGTGACAAAGGCAATCTGCTCCCGATATGGCGCACGGCCCGGCTGCAGCGCATCCAGCCGGTCGCAGATGAGCTGCACGATATCGATATTGCGCCATTCGTTGATGCCGCCGATGTTGAATACCTCGCCCGGCTTGCCGCCCTCCAGCACGGCCTCGATGCCGCTGCAGTGATCCTCGACGTACAGCCAGTCGCGGACGTTGCTGCCGTCGCCGTATACCGGGATCGGCTTGCCCTCGAGCGCGTTGAGGATGGTCAGCGGGATGAGCTTTTCGGGAAACTGGTACGGTCCGTAATTGTTGGAGCAGTTGGTGGTGAGCACCGGCAGGCCGTAGGTCTTGTGGTAGGCGCGCACCAGGTGGTCGGATGCGGCCTTCGACGCCGAGTACGGACTGTTGGGCGCATAGCGATGCCGTTCGTCGAAGGGCGGCTCGTCCGGGGCGAGGCTGCCGTACACCTCGTCGGTCGATACCTGCAGGAAACGCTGCCCGCGCGCGTCATCGCCCCACACCGCCCTGGCGGCCTCCAGCAATGCAAAGGTGCCCGTGATATTGGTGCCGATGAAGGCTTCCGGACCGAGTATCGAGCGATCGACATGCGACTCGGCGGCGAAATTGACGAGGGTGTCGATGCGTTCATCCGACAGCAGGGTCTCGACCAGCACCCGGTCGCCGATATCGCCCTGCACGAAGCGGTACGCAGGCAGCGCCTCGATGTCCGCCAGGTTTTCGAGATTGCCGGCATAGGTCAGCAGGTCCAGGTTGACGACACGGTCATCCGGGTGCCGGGCCAGCCAGTAGCGGATGAAGTTCGAACCGATAAATCCCGCCCCGCCGGTTACAAGCAGTCTGCGCACGTCTTCAGCTCCCTCAGCATTTGATCCAGGCTGTCGTGCCAGTCGGGAATGGCCAGCGCCAGCAGACGCTCTATTTTACCCGTATCCAGCACGGAACAGGCCGGGCGTACGGCCGGTGTCGGCCACGCCGTGGTCGGGATCGGTTCGACCGCGGTTGTTTCCAGTTCATATCCCGCAGCGGCGGCCTGGTCGAGAATGGCCTGTGCGAAACCGTGCCAGGAGGTGCTGCCGGCATTGGTATAGTGGAACAGCCCGCGCGCGTTTGCGGCCATCAACTGCAGTATCACCGCGGCGAGATCGACGGTCCAGGTGGGCGAGCCGACCTGGTCGTCGACCACGCGCAGCGCCTGGCCCTGCAGGGCCAGGCGCAGCATGGTCTTGACGAAATTGTGGCCGTGGACGCCGTACACCCAGGCCGTGCGCAGGATGACGGCATCGGGCATGACGGCCGCAACGACCTGCTCGCCGGCCAGCTTGCTGCGACCGTATACGCTCAGGGGATCCGGCGCATCCGTCTCGCGATACGGCCGCGACTGCCGGCCGTTGAACACGAAATCCGTCGACACGTGCAGCAGGCGCGCACCCGCGGCTGCCGCCGCCGCGGCCAGCTGGCCGGCCGCATCGCGGTTCACCCTGAACGCGATATCGGGCTCGCTTTCGGCGCGATCGACCCGGGTATAGGCGGCGCAATTGACGATCCAGTCCGGCCGGTGCATCTCGACGGTCTCGGCAATGGTCTCCGGCAACATGAAATCCAGCTCGTCGCGCTGCGGCGTGATCGCCTCGGTACCGGCCTTGCGCAGGGCGCTGACCACATCATGTCCGAGCTGGCCCCGCGCGCCTGTTACCAGCACCTTCATGGTCAGGCTTCGTAAACCGGCAGATGCCGGCTGTC
>JBATJF010000449.1:0-6548 GCA_049668345.1 Gammaproteobacteria bacterium | reverse complement strand
GTTCATGTAGATGATGCGGTAGTTCAGGTCGAGCAACATGATATTGTTGGTGGAATTATCCAGTGCCTGTTTGGTGCGGTTGCCGGCTGCCGCCAGATTGCGTTCGGACTCGATGGTTTTATGTAATGTCTCCTGCAGGCAATCCAGCGAAGCGAGCAGCTGGCCGGTTTCGTCTTTCGACTTTATTTTGATTTGGTTATTTAGATTGCCCTGCGCGATCGATTCCGCAACAGCCATGGCTGTATTCACTGCACGGATAACGGTCCGTGCTATCAGAAATAACAGCAGTGAGACAGCGGTAACAACACAACCGATGACAATATAGAAGGTCTTGTTTAGCCTGACAGTCGCAATCCCGATAAGTGATTTTTGTATCTCCACCATGCCGTCGCGTGCGCCGAGCAATCCTGTTACTTGCAAGTCGGCCATGTCGTTGGTGTCATTCATATGCCCGGCCTTTTCTTCTATTTCGGCGTAAAGTGACGGCAGCAGAAGGAAGGTCTGGTAATATTCCTTAATCCTGCCGGTTATTGCAGACTTGTCCGCCCGGGGTAAATCCGATTCCTCCAGCAGCCCGGCAAATCTTTCCTGCTCGGCCGCCATTTTCTCCAGGTACTTGTCCAGCTTCCTGGCCATGTAGTCCTTTTCATGCCGACGCATCATCAGCATGGAGTGTGATAACACAATCTGGTTATAAGCCTCCAGGCTTTCCTCGACATCGTGCACGGCCTTGCGCAGTTTCCCGTGCAGGCCGCTTTCATGGTCCAATCCGAGACGTTCCATCGCATCCACCAGGCCAAGGAATGCGGTCTGGTAATTGACTGTTGTTGTCTCCAGAGCGGTGATGATGTCCTGCATGTGTTTATCCCGGGTGAGTGCCTGCAGCTTTCCGATATTTTCCTGTATGGCCCGTATTTGACGGTAATTATTTTCGATATAGCGCGGATTACTGGTCAGCAAAAACTCCTTCTCGTTAAGCTTGGTGTTTTGCAACCCGTTTTCTATGATGTCTGTCAGACGACTGAAACGCTCTGCCTCGTCGTTCAGCGCGCGGACCTCCTTCTGGTTATTTTGCTGCGCATGGTATGTATATAAAATCACGGCAAACCCGGCCAGCACAATCGCTGCGATAACAAGAAACTTGGTGGCTATTCTCATGTTTGAGAAAAGTCTTCTCGTGTTCCACATGCTTCTAAGCTTTGCCATTGGAAAAACCTCTGTTCACGTCATTCTGTCTAGCGCAGGATTCATGTGCATCCTGCAATTCGACACTGTTATCTAATCTTTTTGCAGGATGATAGAACCGCCATCGCCCCGGCATCTAATGGTCGCGGAAACCGGTTCGCGGTGGGTAATTGCCTGCGGTTTCGGTGCCGACAGCATTAGGAGATCGGGCGTCGTGCCGAGCTGCATAAGTGCGCAACCGCCAGTAATAGCGTGACAATAACCAGCGCGTTTACTGACAGCGTGGTAAAAACTATTTGCCTGAGAGGTATTATTGGCCTTCAGCATTGGCTGACTCACTATCCGTCACGTCCAGTTTCTTCAATACGCCATCATTCATCAGGTGATCTACATCCAGTATGATGATCATTCGTTCGTTCAAGGTCGCCAGGCCCCTTATGGATTCCGTGCTGATATTGCCGCCAAAATCAGGAGACGGCTTGAGTTCGCTGGATGATATGTTGTGTACTTCGGATACGGCATCTACGACCATGCCCATGATGCGGTAACCCTCCACCTCATCGTTGACCCTGACTACGATAACGACAGTGGTTTTACCGAACGGTACAGTTTTCATGGCGAAGTACTTGCGCAGGTCTACAATTGGTACGACCGTACCGCGCAGGTTGATTACACCCAGGATGAAGTCCGGCATGTTTGGCACGGGTGTGACACCATTCCAGCCTTTGATTTCCTGCACGCGCAGGATATCTACCCCGTATTCCTCGCCAGCGAGCATGAAGGTGAGATACTGGGCCACACCATCCTCTGTCTGTATGCCAGAGGAGATTGCCTGTGACTGTGTTGTATACATTTACTGTCTCCTGCTTATGCAACGTCTGCGATCGTGTCGCGTGGCGACCTGCAGTCTGCGTAATAGCGCTGGATCAGTCCGGGAACATCGAGGATCAGGGCAACCGTACCGTCACCGAGGATCGTGGCACCGGAGATACCCTGGATTTGTCTGAAATTGGTTTCCAGGCTCTTGATTACCACCTGTTGCTGGCCCATGAGGTTATCTATAAACAGGCCAATCCGCTGGTCGTCGACCTCGACCACCACCAGCAGGCCGTCCTGCAAATTGTCTGTGCCGGCATCCATATCGAATAGACGGTTGAGCCTGATGATCGGGATGAAGAGGTCACGCAATTTATAAAGCTCTGCCTGGCCTGTGATGCTGCCAAGATGTGCAGGATTTACCTGAATGGATTCCACGATATTTATCAGTGGCACGATGTATATCTCATGGCCAACACTGATGAGCTGTCCATCCAGGATGGCGAGCGTCAGCGGCAGGCGAATGGTGACGATACTGCCGGCACCGGGAGACGAGGTTATGGTAACGTTACCGCCGAGGTCGCGAATATTGCGGCGGACCACGTCCATGCCGACACCACGTCCTGATACGTCGCTTACCTTGTCGGCTGTGGAGAATCCGGGCGCGAATATCAGGTTGTAGATACGTTCATCGGGTAATTCCTCATTCTCGGAGATCAGACCCTGCTCGAGGGCCTTGTTACGGATACGCTCACGGTCGAGTCCGGCTCCGTCATCGATGACCTTGATGATGATATCGCCGCCCTCGTGATAGGCGCTGAGTTCCAGTCGACCGGCTGGCGGCTTGCCGGCGGCCTTGCGTACATCCGGTTTTTCCAGGCCGTGGTCAAGCGAGTTGCGTACAAGATGCACCAGTGGGTCACCGATTTTCTCCAGTACGGTCTTGTCGACTTCAGTCTGCTCGCCGGAGAGTACCAGCTCGACTTTCTTGTCGAGCATGCTGCTGAGGTCCCGCACCAGGCGCGGGAAGCGACTGAACGAGAAGCTGATCGGCAGCATGCGGATTTGCAGAACACTTTCCTGCAGCTCGCGGGTGTTACGTTCCAGTTGCGTCAGTCCATCGCGCAGCTTTCCGAGTAAATCATTGCCGGCATGCTCCATGCTTCCGATCTGGCTGAGCATGGACTGGGTAATGACCAGTTCACCCACCTGGTTGATCAGGTCGTCGATCTTGTCGATCGCTACGCGGATGGAGCCGCTCTCCTTGCCGGAATTGCCGCCGGTCCTGGCGGCTACCCTGTCATTCGTTGCCGGTATCGCTTGCGATGCGGGCCCGGCCAGGGCAGGTGTTTCCCCGGTCTCCGGTACGGACGCGCTTTCCATGTTTCCGGGCGGACTGATATCCAGTTTGCTCTCGTCTATCACCCAGCTGAACAGTTCCTCTATATCGGACCTGGACTGCTCGCTCATCAACTGGAGTGTCCAGCCCAGGTAGCACTGTGCCGGATCGATGTCACCCAGTGCCGGTAATGCCGAGGTATCGGTGGTAACGGTCAGCTCGCCCATTGCGTCGAGTTCCCGGAAGATCCGTGCGGGTTCGTTCCCTCCCTGCAGGATCCCCGGGTCAGGCCGGAAGCTAATATGCCAGCAGGGATTGCAGCCCGTTTCCGCGTCGATGTCCCCGGTTGCCGCAACCGGCTTTTCGATCGTGCGATTCTGTGTAACTTCCCCGGCATCCGGATTGCCTGACAGGAGTGAATCAAGTTTCCTGCGCACCTCGCTAACGCGTGTCTGGTCAATATCGGTATGCGCTTTTGCGGCATCGACCATGCCGCGCAGTACATCCACGGAAATCAGCAGCAGATCGACAGCAGGTCGGGTAACAGCGCGGTGACCACTGCGCATCTCGTCGAGCAGCGTCTCCATGACATGCGTGAAGCTCGAAATTTCCATGAATCCGAATGATGCACTGCCGCCCTTGATGGAATGAGCGGCGCGGAAAATCGTATTGATATCCTCGATATCGGTGCCATGATCCAGGTTGAGCATTCCTGATTCCATGACATTCAAACCCTCGAAGCACTCTTCGAAGAATATGTCATGGAATTCAGAAAGGTCGATTGACATGATTTCCCTCCATGGAAACGTGCCTTGCCGGCGCTGCTAGTGCATTCTGTTACTGGTGCTATTCGTTCATCTGCCTGAGTCGAGTACCCGCAGCAGGGTGACCTGCGAGTACCCGGGGACAAACAGTCTGCAGGTCCGGACGGTGGCACCGGCGACCTTGCACTGCATTTTCCCGTGCTTGCCAGGTTCTCTGGAAAAGACGGGAACGGACTTGTGATGGTGCACCGGCAGCTGGCGCAGGTGCTTCAGGAGCGGGATGCCGTTCGCGTCGGGTAACATCGGCGACTGGCCGGGTGACGCTGGTGGTTGCTTCGATATCATGCGCATCGATACCGTCATTGGCCAGGACGGCGTCAGAGCCGGCGTCCCTCTGAGGACAGGACACCATCAGACGCAAGGACACGGAATCGTCGACTGATAGAATTGTTGCCATCCCTGGTTTTCCCCTGGTTTCTGCTTCCTTGTCGCCTGCATCCTTGCAGGTACAACCATATGTGGTACTCCTGCATATCGGCGCAGCCATCGGGGTCTTTACCCACGTCATCGATTTGTGTAGCGGCAGCCGGGACAGGGAGATAACAGGGGTTGCACTAGCATGAAAACGTCAAGATGCTGGCGTTTCTGGCGCGCGTTCCGGGGCTGCTGATACCTGGATCAGTGAACACACGGTGCGATGATACCGGGTCATCTTGCAGCATTCCTGACGGGTCGGACGCGCGTTTCTGCTGGCGGGTCTGGGCGCCGTGCATAATAAAGTTTCCAACCCGTTGACCGACAAACGGGGTATCCGCGGACATAGGGTCCGTGCTTCCTGTTGCGGCATCTCCCGGTTGACAGGGGCGACAGCGCATGCCGGATGATGCAGTGCAGGCAAGGAGCCGAATCAGCAATGGATCTTGCAACCTTAATCGGTCTGGTGGGCACGCTGGGTGCCATCGCCACCGCCATTCTCATGGGCAGCGGCTTCTCTATCTTCATAAACGGCCCGGGTCTGATGATCGTGGTCGCCGGCACCCTGACCGTGGTCCTGATGAAATACCCGCTGACGGTCGCCGTGCTTGCCATGAAGGCGGCGGCGAAGGCCTTCCTGCACAAGGTCCAGACACCCCGGGACCTGATCGAGAAATGCGTGGAGCTTTCCAATATTGCGCGCAAGGAGGGGGTGCTCGGTCTGGAACAGGTGGAGATAGAGAATGAATTCCTGAGGCGGGGTGTCATGCTGGTAGTCGACGGCAATGACGCGGATTTCGTGCGCAAGATGCTGTCGAATGACATCAATCTGACTATCGAACGTCATGAAGAAGGGCAGAGCATCTTCAAGTCGATCGGGGATGTGGCGCCCGCGATGGGCATGATAGGGACCCTGATCGGCCTGGTGCAGATGATGGCGAATATGAGTGATCCCAAGGCACTCGGCCCGGCCATGGCGGTCGCGCTGCTCACCACCCTGTACGGTGCCGTGATCGCCAACGCGCTGGCACTGCCCATCGCGGACAAGCTTGCGCTGCGCAGCAAGCAGGAGCGCATGACGAAATCGCTTATACTGGAGGGCATTTCGGCGATCCAGGCCGGGCTCAACCCGCGCGTGGTCGAGGATCTCCTGAAAACCTACCTGCCGGTAACGCAGCGTGAATTCGTCAAGGATGAAAAGGAGGAAGCTGCCTGAAGGCGGCTTTCCGGTTGCTGACTCATGGCTGATTGTAATTGTCCGCCCGCGCCCAAGTGTCCTGCGGGCATCCCGGCCTGGGTCCTCACCTTTGCCGACCTGATGTCACTGCTGCTGGCCTTCTTCGTGTTGCTGTTCTCGTTTTCTGAGATGGACCAGCAGAAATACAAACAGGTGGCCGGTTCCATGCGTGATGCATTCGGTATCCAGCGTGAAATCAATGTCAAGGACCCGCCCAAGGGTATCAACATTATCGCGCAGGAATTCAGTGCCGGTAAGCCGAATGAATCGACGCCGCTGAACGAGATGCGCCAGGTAACCACCGACGATTTCCGCCAGTACCTGGAGATTCCGAAGCCCAGCAAGGAATTCGAGGATGCATTAAAAGGCGAAAAGGAGCGGATTCAGCTCGCGCTGGCAAACGAGATCAAGGACGGTTTCGTCGAGGTGGATATCATCGACGAGACTATCGTGATCCGCATACTTGAGAGCGGTTCGTTTGCGTCGGCCAGCGCGAGTCTGATCGAACCGTTCAAAACCCTGCTGGAAAAGATGGCGAAGACCATCGGCACCAATCCCGGCTCCGTGGTCGTGGCCGGGCATACGGACTCGAAACCGATTGCGAATTCGCATTACCGGTCGAACTGGGAGCTGTCAGCATCGCGTGCCGTCACCGTAGTGCACGAACTGATGGAGCATGGTGGAATTCCCAAGAGCCGTTTCCGCATCGAGGGGTACGGTGACATCAAGCCGG
>JBATJF010000448.1:0-2651 GCA_049668345.1 Gammaproteobacteria bacterium | reverse complement strand
GCGATATACACGGGCACAGCGGTAGCTTGGTGGTGTTGGTTGCCACTTAAAACTGACCCAGGGTTTCCATCCAATTCTGACCCGGGTTACGGGTGCCCAGTATACCTAGGCGTCTGTGGATAAGTCTGCTGTCTGGTTTGTATTTTCTCTGTCCTCTGATGTTGGTTTGCTGGGTTTCCGTCGCTTGCTATTGCCACTGGCCAAGCTGTTGCGGAACCGCCAGGATTCATTCCCGGTTTCCACGATGTGGCAGTGGTGGGTCAGTCTATCCAGTAAGGCCGTTGTCATCTTGGCGTCACCGAACACGCTGGCCCATTCGGCAAAGCCCAGATTAGTGGTGATCATCACGCTGGTGCGCTCGTACAGCTTTGACAGCAAGTGGAACAGCAATGCCCCGCCGGCCTGGCTGAAAGGCAAGTAGCCCAGTTCATCCAGGATCACCAGATCGACGTGAGTGAGGCGGTAGGCCAACTGGCCCTGCTTGCCTGCGGCCTTCTCCTGCTCCAGCGTATTGACCAGTTCCACCGTTGAGAGGAACCGCACCCGGCGCTGGTTACGCTGGATGGCCTCCACCCCGATGGCGGTAGCCAGGTGGGTCTTGCCGGTTCCCGGCCCGCCAATCAGGACCGCGTTCTGCGCGCTGCTCATGAACTCGCCACCGTGCAATCGCCGGACCAGGACCTCATCAACCCGCGCCTGGGTAAAATCAAAGCCCGTCAGGTCACGGTGCGCAGGGAACCGGGCCGCCTTCATCTGGTAGGCCAGCGATTTGACTTCCCGCTCCGCCGATTCCGCCGCCAACAGCGTCTGCAATATCTGCTCCGCATCCAGGGCGTGGCTGCGGGCTTTCGCCATCAGCTCTGGCAAGGTCTGCGCCATCCCATGCAGCTTGAGCGCCTTCAATTGAGAGACCAGGTCATTCGACATCGTTCACCTCCTCTGGCGCCAGGGCGCGCAGATGGTCATAGCGGTGCACATTGGCCTGGGGTTCTTCGCTGAGCATCAGCGAAGTCTCCACGGGTTTTATTTGGACTACGGGTGATTGCAGCCGGGCCAGCACGTTCAGCACATGGTCGCCGCTGATGTTGCCGGACTCCAACGCCAGCTCGACCGCGACCAGCACAGGCTCCAGTCCTTCGGACACCACCGCGGCCAAGACCTGGGCCATCACCCGGTCGCCGCCCTCGTGGCGCAACAAGTGCCGCTGGAGCGTTTTGAGGCGCTCAGGCATCTCGCTGAAGGGGGCGCCATTGCGCAGCGCCCCCGGCTTGCGTTGTAGCACACCAACATAGTGTTGCCAGTCATACACCGTCTGGTAGCGTTCAAAGCAGCGGCGGTGCCGCGCGACCTCCTCATCCTCGGCCACCAGAACGAGTTCCCAGGGATACACCCGCAGGCTAATCACCTGGTGCGCCAGTTCCGCCGGTACGCTGTAGCGACTGCGCTGGTAGTGGATCAAGGAGGTGGCGGAGACCCGGACTGGCTGTTCAATATACCCATCAAACGGCTGCGGGTTGGGCATCAGGTGTGGCTGCTCATCCTCCAGCACCGAGAGCAGGGTCAGGTCAGGGCACTCCGGATGGCGCATGTCGGCCCAGGTGGCCCGGCACTCACTGGCCAACCAGTCGTTCAGTGCTTCCAGCGAAGGCCAGTGGCGGGCGTTGGCATTGGCCCACAGTTGCCGGCGGCGATCCTGCACGTTCTTCTCTACAATACCCTTCTCCCACCCGGCGGCCCGGTTGCAGAACTCGGGTTCAAACAAGTAGTGACCGCTCATCGCCTGGAAGCGGGCATTGACGGTACGTTCCTTGCCGCGGCCGACTTTGTCCACCGCGGTCTTCATGTTGTCGTAGATACCGCGCCGGGGCACTCCACCAAAGGCGGCAAAGCCCTGGGCATGGGCGTCAAACAGCATCTCATGCGTTTGCAGGGGATAGGCCACCACCAGGAAGACACGGCTGTGGGCGAGCTTGATATGGGCCACCTCCAGCCGGCGCCGCATACCGGCAATCACGGCATACTCGCAGCTCCAGTCGAACTGGAAGGCCTCGCCCGGGGCAAACCGCAGCGGGATGAAGGCCTGCCGGGCCGGGCGGGCACCACCGGCTTCCCGCCACTGCTTGGCGAAGATGGCAACCCGGGCATAGCCGCCGGGATAACCCTGTGCCTGGATCAACTGGAACAACACCTTGGCGGTGCGCCGGCCCCGCTTGGGGCGATGGCTGTCGGTTCGCAGCCAGCTCGCCAGCTGGTCTTTGTACGGATCAAGGATGCTAGGACTGGTGCGCGGGGGATACGCGGGTTCGCGCATCTCGTTCTCGCGCAGCCAGTGTCTGAGGGTGTTACGGGATAAACCGGTCTGCCGCGCGATCTCGCGCAGGGGGACCTTGTCGCGGAAATACATCCGCGGATCCTGGCTAACATGCCCACTGTGATCACTCCTTTGTACCCCGCTCAAAAAGTGAGCAGGGTAGTCGATTCAGTGGGTCAGTTTTGGACGGAAATTATCCCCTCAGGTGGGTCAATTTTGGGCGGCAATCAACAGCCGGCGTCATCTTTTCGGGAGTGCCCCTGGCGCTTACTGGCGACATCATTTCCCTGCTGATACGGGACATTCCGTTTTCCATTTCAGCGGCGGTGGGATTTATCGC
>JBATJF010000447.1:0-1819 GCA_049668345.1 Gammaproteobacteria bacterium | reverse complement strand
GGATATCCGCACATCCCGGGTATTCCTCCACCGCTGCCGCGATGATTGTTACATTTATATTTTTCATAAATCTTGTTTTTATGATTTCGATGAGTTTAGTGTCGAGTGACACGTAAGCGCAATTGGCCCTAGGTACCACTTTTATCCAGTGTCCCGGCGTCAACAAACCGAGTTATTGTCAAAAGTGGTGTTCAGGCGATTGAATCAAGCGGCGGCCTGATTGACATTTGTTACCTCGATACCGTCTCTGAATTTGATTCCCGTGATTACCTTGGCGAGGTAATCGAATCCACGTAGCCGTCGCCAGTTCTTTTCCGCACACTGTCCCAGTTTGAACATCATATGGAGCATGCCATCACGGGTCAGGCATCCCTTTGAACGTTTGGTCCGATGCCGGATCGTACCGAAGGTGGATTCAATCGGGTTGCTCGTCCGGATGCTTTGCCAATGCTGGGCCGGGAAGTCGTAGAAGGCCATCAGTTCCTCACGGTCTTTCTGCAGACACAGGGCCGCCTTCGGGTACTTCGGTTCATAGGTTTTGAGGAACAGGTCAAATGCTTTCTCGGCGTCCGCCTTGGTCTCGGCCTGCCAGATTGCGTGCAGCGCCTGCTTTGCCTTCGCCTGAACCGACTTCGGCAGGCAGTTGAGCACGTTCATCGTCTTGTGCATCCAGCAGCGCTGCTGACGCGTCTCGCCGTAGACTTCCTCCAGGGCGGCCCAGAAGCCCATGGCACCATCACCGATCGCCAACTCCGGCACATTCATCCCGCGTGACTTCAACTTCAGCAACACCTCGCGCCAGCTCTGCGTCGATTCCCGCACCCCATCCTCCATCGCCAGAAAACGCTTTTCACCGCGCTCATTCACACCGATCACCACCAAGGCACATAACTTCGTCTGCTCCGCCCTCAACCCGCTGTAGACACCGTCTGCCCACACATAGACCCAACGGTCCTTATCCAGCCGCTCCTCGCACCAACTCCGGTACTCCTGGGCCCAGACCTGCTTCAGGCGCGATACCGTGCTCGCCGACAGACCCTGCGCCTCCGGGCCCACCAGAACCGCCAGCGCCTCACCCATCTCGCCACTGGAGATCCCCTTCAAATACAGCCAGGGCAGCGTCGCCTCCAGCGTCTTCGTCTTCCTCACATACGGCGGCACCAGCGCCGACCGAAAGGTCACTGGCTCGCCCGTCTTCGCACGCACCTTCGGAATCTTGACCGTCACCGGCCCCACGACCGTCTGCAGCTCACGGGACGGCAGATAGCCATTGCGCACGACACCTGCCTTGCCATCCTCCAATTGCCGCCCGGCATGCTCCGCCAATAGCGTCTGCAACTCGGCTTCCACGGCCTGGTAGATCAACTGCTCGGCGCCGGCTCTCAGAAGCTCAGTCAACGGATCTGACTGACCCTCTCGACCTTGAAACTCAATAACGTTACTCTTGCCCATAGTGGCGTATCTCCTCAGGTTGCTTTGATGTCTCGCAACAACAAATCAACCAGATACGCCGCTTTTCTTCAACTCCTTAAACACCAGATTCGGTTATAACTCCAGGTCCCGAGATACGAAAAGTGCGGCTCCTCATCGCACAAGTCGGATTGCTTTAGCCCCATTTCCTTCTGGAGCTTTTTTGTACAGCGAATCAGCTGCATCCCTTATCCGGCCACAGAAACTGATCTATAGAACGGCTGTAAGCATGGCGCAGATACACAAGACCCTTGAACGGCAAGAAATACCCATGGACATTACACATAACGAGCCTGTAGAAAAAGTCTCTGTGGAAGATGCGGCATGATGCTTTTCTACTCTGGTTAAC
>JBATJF010000446.1:0-2832 GCA_049668345.1 Gammaproteobacteria bacterium | reverse complement strand
GTCCAGTTGCGTGGATACAATACAAGCAGCAGGGCGATGACTTCCAGTCGCCCGGCCAGCATGTCAAAACACAGCACACCCTTGAGCACGGGCTCCAGCTCCGGCCGGGTAATCCCGCTGCTCAGGCCCGCCGTGCCACAGGCCGAGGCAACCTCGAACAGGGCATCGAGGGGATCATAGCCAGCCACAACAAATGCCAGCCAGGACAATACCATGACACCGATAAACACCAGGATCAGCTGCAAGGACCGCAGTATGTCATCGTTGCCGAGCTTGTGCCCCGAGAGATAGGGCTCCGCCACGGCATGCGGCGGCATCGCCAGGCGGCGCAGTGTCAGTTGCAGCATGCGCAGGAGGATCAGCAGGCGTAACAATTTGAAGCCGCCGGCGGTGGAGCCGACGCTGCCACCGACCAGCATGGCGATGCTCATCAGCAGCTTCGAGGCCGGATCCATATCCGCTACCGGCAGGGTGGCAAAGCCCGTGGTCGTCAGGGCAGAGATGCCCATCAGCAGCCCGTGGAACCAGGGCCTTGGCGTGCCATGCTCCCAGGCGAACCAGGTCAGCAGACCTCCCGCCAGCAGGCAGCCGGCCAGCAGCATACGCAGCTCAACATCGCCGAACAGGGCACGCAATCCCCCACCCGGCCCCGCCTGCAGCATACGCCAGTACAGGGGCATCGACACCGCACCCAGCAGGGCGATCGCCAGCACCGCCACGGTGACCAACGACCCCAGCCCGGCGAGACTGGCATCGAATGCGGAAAAGCCGCCTGTCGAGATCGCAGCCAGTACCAGCAGCAGGGCATCGAAGCCGTCACCGGCCAGCGGCCACACCACGGCCAGTCCCAGCAGGGTCAGGCAGACATACACGACCAGGGTGTGCCGCGCGTGGGTGCGCGCCGTCGCGATCAGCGTCTCCCCGCTTTCGACCGGGTCTGCCAGCCGCCGCGCAGCAGCACGATGCCCCATGAGCAGGGCGATCGACAGCACGACGATACCCAGGCCGCCATACCATTGCATCCAGGCACGCGCGAACAAAAAGCTGGCCGGGCGCTGCTCGATGCTGCCGAGCGTGGACAGGCCGGTCGTGGTGACGCCGGATATCGCCTCGAACAGGGCGTCTGTCAGCGGAATTCCGGCGGCCATCAATGGCCAGGACATCAGCACCGGGGTCAGCAGAAACGCCATGGCGGTGATGGTCAACGCTTCGTTGCCCTGGATGAGCGCCGGTGCCGGCAGGCGCGCCAGCGTGTATCCCGCCAGCAACAAACCGCCACACAACAGTGCATAGCGCAGTGCAGTCGCCCATTCCGAATCCACCAGTGCAAAACCCAGCGGGGGCAAGGTCAACAGTGCCAGCATCAATGCCAGCTGACCGCAGTACTTCACCACCACGCGGCCACGTACGGCATAAGTCAGGACTGTTGTTCGCTGTTCCATTATCGCTGCCCCCTGCAGTGCACCATGTTAACCGCTTACGCGCACATCTGCCTTATCGACAGCGCGCCATCCCGGCCATCCGCAGCAGGATGGACAGTCGATCACAACGAGGCAAACGGCAGCGGGGAGACAGCACCGGCAGCCAGGCGATAGCCGTGAATACTCCACCGGCTAAAGCCGGTGGCATCGGGTTATGGCTGAAAGACGGATTGATCGGCCATTCGGCCGATTAACCCCCTCGCCCTCAGGGACGCCGACAGGGATGTCGGCGGTAGAGCAACGCAGGACGCAGTTGCCGAGAGGGCTGGGGAGACGACTGCAGGGAAAAGGAATTCAACTTTCCACATCCAGTGTAATTGTGACTGAATAGCTGTTACTTACATTCTGATCCATCGTCCAGGGGCGAGGGGTTTACGGCCCCCCTGTCAGGGACTCTGGATTCGTGACTGCTGCAGGCACGCGCAGAGTCCCATTACCCGGTGCCGGCAAGCAGCGACGAATACAGGTCGAACAGGAGCCTGCGGCGGCTGGAGCGATCGCCCTGCCAGGGTGCAGCGGCACAGCGAGCTGCCCGAACCGTTACCGTGCATCGAAACATGTCACTTGTCCCCGGTTCGGTTCAGCCGGGGGTCAAGCGCTACTGTAACAGGTGGTTTGTTGTCCCGCCGAGGTTCGAACAGCAGTGGTCTGACAGTGGTGGTGTCACGGCTGGCTACCGCAAAGCCGGTTTAAGCAGAGTGCATGTGCGCACCTATCGGCAAGGGCACACCCGCACGCACCTTCGGCGTCACAGTGCCACCCTCGCCTCCAGGCATCGATCAATGTCGCGCTGCGACGGTGTTATCCACTTCCACTTCTGCCTGTAACCAGTCATTCAATGCCATGTCGCCCTGAAAGCCACGCTGTTCGGCGATAAGATAGGCTGTCATGGCGATCATCTGATGTCGCTGTTCCGGGGTGACATCCCGGGCCGCCTGAGACATTGCGGCTGATTGCGTTGCCGCGTTTTGCTTTGCTGTCTTTATCTGTTTCTGATGGTGTACTTGAGTTGCCACTGATTCTCTCCTTGTCTAAAGTATCCAGGTCACGGGATGCGACCTTAGGGTACAATTATAGTTCCTGCACGGAAAACATTTCACAATCTGGCAAGCCCGGCCAGGGTTCACAAACCGTCATGATATACATCGCAATTGTTTACATTCGCTTTGCTGTGACCTGCGCACGCTACGGATTTTCCTGCAAACGAAGGGCAAGGCATGTGCTTGTCTCACCGACGGGTCCGCGCACCTGCAATACCAGGCAACCGGGTCGGACTCCAATCCTGAGATACCTTCCGGTCAAAGGCGTTTGGCGATAATCCTGAATCCTTTCCGGATCTCCTCGCCGAGCA
>JBATJF010000445.1:0-12264 GCA_049668345.1 Gammaproteobacteria bacterium | reverse complement strand
CGCTTCATGCCCCCACAGGCAGGTAGCATTGTCGTTCGCTGCCAGTCGAATCGCGAGCGCCGTGCCCCAGGATCCGGCACCCAGTACGGTTATCGATTCGCGGCTCATGGTGTCAGTGCCGGTTTGTTGAAAATACTATCGACCGTGCAGTGAATCAGTTGCCGGCCGGTTGCCGTGCGGCGGCTGATTCTGCCTGTCGGTTCTTGTACAGGGCCTCAAAATTCACCGGTGCAAGCAGTAACTGCGGAAAACCGCTCCTTGTGACGAGATCGGAAATAACGAACGAGGCGTAGGGATAAAGCATGCGCGGGCAATGGACGTTGAGGATCCTGTGCATCTGCTCGGTATCCAATCCCTTGACTAGAAAAATCCCGGCCTGCTGCACCTCGGCGAGATAGGCGGTGGCATCATCGACTTTCATGGTAGCCGTCAGCGAGAGTACCACCTCGTAATGATCGTCCTGCAACTCGGTGATTTTCTGGCCGAGATCCAGGTTGAGATTCGGTTTCCATTCACGGGTGAAGATTTCCGGCGAGTTCGGTGTCTCGAAGGAGATGTCCTTGATGTACACCTTCTGGGTATGAATGACAGGATTGTTTTCCTGGTTCCCGGCGGTGTCCTGTGCGTTCTCGGCCATGGCAAGTTTCCTGGTGGGCAGATGGTTGTTTTGTTTAACGCCCCGCGGCGATCAAGAGGGCTGCCTAGTTGCTTTTCGAAAGCGGCAGCTCGGCCTTTTGCCAGCCAAGTATACCGCCTCTCAGGTTGTATACGGACGAGAAGCCCTGCTTGCGCAGCCTGCTGCAGTATCCGGTTGACTGGTTGCCGCTGTTGCAGTAAACAATCACCGGCTTGTCCCGGTATTTATCGAGCGAGGCCAGGTTGTCCAGTGACGGTACGTGCAGGGCATTGATCACGTGTCCATCGCGGTACTCCTTGTCACTGCGCATGTCGATCATGATGGCATTGTCGTGATTGAGCATGCGAGTCGCCTCTCCCGGGCCGACTTCGCTGACACCGCTCAGTCGCGCCCGCAGCTCGCCGCCGACCAGCATGGCGAGAATCGCGAACAGTGCCATCACCAGAAGCGGGTGGTTGCTGCCGAACTCGATAAGCTGGTTGATATCCATTGTGTCTCCGTGAACAGGTTTTCACACAGCAATCCTGGCTGTTGTTATTCAGTTGGTTTGCGGGACTGCCGGATCGGCAGCTTGCTTCAGGGGCTGGTGCAAAAAACTTCGCGCATCATGCTGATCAGTCTGAGTGTGCGTGAGTCCCCCACGCGGTAAAAAACGCGGTTGGCATCCTTGCGCGACGCCAGAATGCCCTTGTCGCGGAGGATGGCAAGATGTTGCGAGATGTTGCTCTGCGATGTGCCAACCCGATCCACGATATCCTGCACGCTGATTTCCTGATCACCCAGGGTGCAGAGTATTTTCAGTCGCAGCGGGTGCGACATCGCCTTCAGCGAACGCGACGCCCGGTCAATATCTTCGGCGCGGGTAATCAGTGCTTCATTGCTTGCTGTCATCCAGCAGCCCCTCTGTGTGTGGTGTCGTTGCTATAGGTCACTGCATTCATTACTAAAACATTATACAATAATAAGCCATTCGGGCCATAAGCGGGGAATAAAAATACACCCTGTACGCCAGGGTTCGCCCGCCCGCCCCTGCACACCGGCCGGCAGTGTTGGCCATACAGCGAATGATAATTTAGACTTCCCCCCGACCTTATGAGTGGACAGCAATCACAACACCGGAATCGCCCTGCAAGGCCTGTGGTTTTATTGATCCTGGATGGCTGGGGCTACAGCGAAATCCCGCAGCACAATGCCATCGCCGCCGCCCGCAAGCCGGTCTGGGATGCGCTCTGGAAGGAATATCCGCACATGCTGATCCGCACCTCGGGTGCCGCGGTCGGCCTGCCAGCCGACCAGATGGGCAACTCCGAGGTCGGCCACCTGAACCTCGGTGCCGGGCGCGTCGTGTACCAGGAATTCACCCGCGTCAGCCGTGCCATCAAGACCGGTTCGTTCTTCACCAACCTGACCCTGACCGATGCCGTCGACAAGGCCGTCGAGAGCGACCGGGCGGTGCATATTCTCGGCCTGCTGTCCCCGGGCGGCGTACACAGTCACGAAGAACACATCCATGCCATGGTCGAACTCGCCGTACAGCGCGGCGCGAAAAAGGTCTTCCTGCATGCGTTCCTCGACGGCCGCGATACCCCGCCGAACAGCGCCGAGCCGTCCATCCGCGCCATGGAAGATCAGTTCAGCAAGCTGCAGGGCGGCCGCTTCGCCTCGGTCATCGGTCGCTACTACGCCATGGACCGCGATCACCACTGGCCGCGCATCCAGGCCGCCTACGACCTGATTACGCAGGGCAAGGCGGAATTTGTCGCCCCCGATGCGCTGACGGCGCTCGAGCTGGCCTATGCGCGCGGCGAGGGCGACGAGTTCGTCAAGGCCACCGCGATCGTGCCCGCGGGTACGCGGCCGGTGAGCATCGATGACGGCGATGTCGTCGTTTTCATGAATTACCGTTCCGACCGTGCCCGCCAGATCACGCGCCCGTTCATCGAACCCGATTTCGAGGGCTTCGTGCGCGAGGCGCAGCCCAGGCTCGGCAGTTTCGTCAGCCTGACCGAATACAAGTCGGACTTCAAGGTGCACGTGGCCTACCCGGCCGAACGCCTGAAAAACGTTTTTGGCGAGTACATATCAAACCACGGCCTGCGCCAGCTGCGCCTGGCGGAAACGGAAAAATACGCCCACGTCACGTTTTTCTTCAACGGCGGCGTCGAAGAAGCCTTCGAGGGTGAGGATCGCATCCTGGTGAAATCGCCGATGGTGGCAACCTACGACCTGCAGCCCGAAATGAATTCTGCCGAGGTCACCGATCACCTGGTGAAGGCGCTGCAAAGCGGTACCTACGACGTGATCATCTGTAATTACGCCAACCCGGACATGGTCGGCCATTCCGGCAAATTCGACGCGGCGGTCAAGGCCATCGAGGCGGTCGACCGCGCGCTGGGGCGCGTGCAGGAGGCCTTGCTGGAATGCGGCGGCGAAATGCTGATCACCGCGGATCACGGCAATGCCGAGCAGATGATGGATGAACAAACCGGCCAGCCACATACTGCTCATACCAGCAACCTGGTGCCGCTGATCTATGTCGGGCGGCAGGCCATGATGGCGGAACACGGTGCGCTGTCCGATGTGGTGCCCAGCATGATGTACCTGATGAATATGGAAATACCGCCGGAAATGACGGGTACTCCGCTGGTGACCCTGCTCCCGGACAGCGGCGCGGACGAGGAACCGGCTTCACCCGCCGAAATGCATGGTTGAATGGCGGCCTGTCACCGCGCCGGTAAACCGACCGTCTTCCTGTGGCCTGCGCAAACAGGCAGGCATACCCGGGGTTACCGGCATCCTCCCGCTGCTGCTGGCCATTACCCTGCTGGCCGGCGGGTTGCCTGGCAGCGCTGCAGTCGCCGCGGATACCGGCCAGATCGCGCAGGAAAAGCAAAAACTGCAGCTGCTGCGCGAGCGCATCAACAACCTCAAGGGCGAACTGGAGTCGGTGCGCGGCCAGCACGATGCGCAGCAGGTGGCGCTGGAGCAGACCGACAAGGCGATTGGCCGGATTACGGCGGAATTGCGCAGGCTGGACAGGGAGGAAGCGACGGCGCGGCAAGAACTGACCCGCCTCGAGGACGAGCGTAATGCCGTCAAATCCAGGCTCGGCAGGATGCGTGCGGCGCTGGCGAGGGAACTGCAGATGGCCTACAGAAATGGTCGCCAGGAACGCATCAAGCTGCTGCTGAACCAGGACGATCCTGCCCGGGTCGGACGCATGCTGACTTACCAGGGCTATTTCACGCGTGCGCGCGGCAGGCGCATGGATGAGTTCCGTGCCGTGCTTGACCAGCTGCATGGCGCCGAACAGGTGTTGCTCGAACAGCAGACGGCGCTGGCCGGGTTGCGTACAGAACAGGAACAGCAGGCGGCGCAACTTGGCACTGAAAAAGCGCGCCAGGCCGCCATTCTTGCGGAGCTGAAACAGCGCCTTGCCAGCGGCACGTCGGAGCTGGGTACGCTCCAGGCCGACGAGGAGCGTATCAACAAACTGCTGGTTTCCCTGCAACAGGCGTTGCGCGATATCCCGACGGATTCCGGCCGGCAGCCACTGGCCAAACTCAAGGGCAAGCTGGAGTGGCCGGTGGCGGGCAAGATCAGCATGCGATATGGCGCGCAGCAGGCCAGCGGCAAGATGCGCGCGCGGGGCGTTCACATCGCCACTCGTTCCGGTGCCGAGGTTCAGGCCATCGCGCGTGGGCGCGTGGTCTTCGCCGACTGGCTGCGCGGGTTCGGCCTGCTGCTGATCCTTGATCACGGCGACGGCTACATGTCGCTGTACGGGGAAAACAGTAGTCTTTACAAGGGAGTTGGCGAGCAGGTCGGGCGTGGCGACGTCATAGCCGCGGCCGGCAACAGCGGCGGACAGCTACGTACCGGCCTGTACCTGGAATTGCGCAAGGACGGCCAGCCGGTGAATCCCGATGGCTGGTTCAAGGGACAGCCACCCGCGCAGCGCGCCGCCCGCGCCGGCGCGGGTGACGGTTGAATCAAGTCGGATTTTGCTTGTCATAACTGCGTCGGGCCATGCATAGCCGCGCCGATCAAGGAGTTTCCTGTCAAGCCGATACCGCTTCTGGCAACGCTGTGATAATGTTGATAATCCGCGATAACAGCGCAACGGCTTGCAGCACCCTGCGGGACACCGCCCGGCTGGCGCACTACGGACACTAGAGATGAAATCCAAACTGAAACCGAATATCCAGAGTTATTTGCTCCTGCTGACCGGCCTCATGACAGGTGTCCTGGTTTCGATCGGGCATGGCGTGCTGGCGGAGCGCGAGACCGCCCAGGCAACATTGCCGATCGAGGAGCTGCGCACCTTCAGTGACGTGTTCGGGCGCATCAAGAATGACTATGTCGTCGATGTCGATGACAAGGAGCTGATCGAGAATGCTATCCGCGGCATGCTGTCGGGCCTCGATCCGCATTCGTCCTATCTCGATTCGGAACAGTTCAACGAATTGCAGGTCGGCACCACCGGTCAGTTCGGCGGTCTCGGTATCGAGGTCGGCATGGAAGACGGTTTCGTCAAGGTGATCGCACCTATCGATGATACGCCGGCACAGCGTGCGGGCATCCAGGCCGGCGACCTCGTCATCCGCCTCGACGACACGCCGGTCAAGGGTATGTCGCTCAACGAAGCGGTCAAGATCATGCGCGGTGAGCCGGGCAGTGATATCGTTTTGACCGTTGTGCGGGAAGGCGTCGACCAGCCGATCAAGATCACCATCACGCGCGACATCATCAAGGTGAAAAGCGTCAAGTCACGCATGCTCGAAGACGGCTACGGCTACCTGCGAATTTCACAGTTCCAGTCGAAGAGCGCAAACAACATGGTCGATGCGATTAACGCCATGAAGAAAGAGCACGGCGGCAAGCTGAACGGACTGGTGCTCGACCTGCGCAACAATCCGGGTGGCGTGCTCAACGGTGCCGTTGCCGTTTCCGATGCGTTCCTGACCAAGGGCATGATCGTCTACACCGAGGGTCGCATCGCCGACTCCAAGCTGCGCTTCAACGCTACGCCGGACGACATACTGGACGGCGCGCCACTTGTGGTGCTGGTCAATCAGGGCTCCGCATCGGCTTCGGAAATCGTCGCGGGCGCATTGCAGGATCACAAGCGCGCCATCATCATGGGCGCCAAGACCTTCGGCAAGGGTTCGGTGCAGACCATTCTGCCATTGACCAACGACTCCGCGCTCAAGCTGACCACGGCGCGCTACTACACACCTTCGGGGCGCTCTATCCAGGCCGAGGGTATTACCCCGGACATAGTGCTCCAGACGGTACAGGTGTCCGCGGTGGACAAGGACATTCAGCCGCTGACAGAGGCCAACCTGTCCAAGCATCTCGAGAACGGCAAGTCCGGAAAGGACAAGTCCGACAAGGGCAAGAACGGCGATGACAAGTCGAACGGCGATACCAGCACCTTGCTGAAAGATGATTACATGCTGTACGAGGCACTCAACCTGCTCAAGGGTCTGGCGATCCTGCAGGCACGCATGCAGTAATCCGGGCTGACCGGATGTCATCCCGACGGTCAGGCTGGCGCATCGTTTGCGCATGCTGTCTGTCCTGCCTGTCGCTGGTTGCCGCGGCCGATTCGCTGGACGATGGCAGTGCGCGCACGCTGCCCGCGATTGCACTGATTATCGATGACCTGGGCAACCAGCGTTCTCCCGGGCGGCTGGCGGTTACGCTGCCCGGCCCGGTGGCCTGCGCGTTTCTTCCGAACGGTCCCTTTACACGCGAGCTGGCGAGTCGTGCCCATGCCGGGCGCAAGGAAGTCATGCTGCACCTGCCCATGCAGGCGCTGGAGAACGAGGCGCGCAAGGCGGAACCGGGCGAGCTCACGCTGGACATGACGCTGGGCCAGTTTCGCGCAACGATCGAACAGGATATCGCAGCGGTGCCGCATGTCAGCGGACTCAACAATCACCAGGGCAGCCTGCTGACCCGGCATCCCGGCAACATGGCCTGGCTGATGCAGGCGATCAGCGAGCATGGCAAGCTGTTTTTTGTCGACAGCCGCACCACCAGCGCCACGGTGGCGCGCCGGCTGGCGCAGGAGTACGGCATACCGAACAGCGAGCGCAATGTATTCCTCGATAATGAAGCCGAGCCGGACGCAGTGCGCGCGAAGTTTCGTGAGCTGGTGAGACTGGCACGCCGTGACGGTACCGCACTGGGTATCGGACATCCCTATCCGGCAACCCTCGGGGTGCTGGTCGAGGAACTGAATAATCTGGGCGATCACGGGGTGCAACTGATCCCGGTGGCGCGCCTGATCGAACTGCAGAACAACAGGCACCTGGTATGGCAAGCGTCCTCGTCCCGCTAGCACAGGGTTGTGAAGAACTGGAAGCCGTGACGGTGATCGACCTGCTGCGGCGCGCCGGCATCACGGTCGACAGTGCCGGCCTCGACGGACAGCCGGTACGCGCATCGCGCGGCACGGTGCTGATTCCCGATATCACGCTCGACGAGGCTCTCACGCGCGATTACGACATGATCGTGCTGCCGGGCGGCCTGCCGGGCGCCGACCATCTGAAGGACGATGCCAGGATCATCGATCTGGTCACGCGCATGGCAAGCCAGGACAAGTACACCGCCGCCATCTGTGCCGCGCCCCGGGTACTTGCAAAGGCTGGCCTGTTGCAGGGCCGGCGTGCCACCAGCTTTCCGGGCGCGCTCGACGTCGCGGCCATACACGGTATCGACTACAGCGACCAGCCGGTGGTACGGGATGGCACGGTCATCACCTCGCGCGGCCCGGGAACCGCCATGGATTTCGCGCTCGAACTGATCGAGATCCTGGTCGGCCGGCAACAGCGTGACATGGTGGAATCCGCGCTGCAGCGACCGGGCTGACAGCCGTACCCTGGTAACGGGAAATCATCGCGCAGGCATTCCCGGTGGCGCTGAATGACAGCAAGCTGGTGTGGCAATTCAAAACAATCTGTCCGGTACCGGGCTGGCGCTGGTGTTATCGATCGTGACCGGTGCGCTGTGGCAGGACAAGGTGCAAGGCAGCGAGATACTGATGCGCACGGGCATGGGACTGGCGGGCGTGGTGCTGGCATCGGGCGCCGCCGCCGTGCTGTCACTGGTGACGGGTTAGTCCTCGTCGTTGTCGGGCCAGCTGACGACCAGCAGTACCAGGCCGGCGGCACCGGCCAGCCAGGTCAGCAGCGGTGCACCCAGCACCATGGCCGGCGCATAACCATCCAGACCGTAGATCACCGCGGCTGACAGCAGCAGGCTGCTGCCGGTAATGGCGCCGATGGTACGCCGGTTGGCGTGTCGTACCTCGCGGCGCAGGCGCCGGAGTTCCCCGGAGCGCCATTCCAGCTGCAGCTTGCCCGTGCTGGCCTGTTCCAGCACGCGGTGCGCAAGCATCGGCAGTTCCGGCATGGTGTTGCTCCAGGCCGGCACGTTATCCCTGATATTGCGCAGCAGCGCGCGCGCACCGAGCTGTTCGCTCATGGTCCGCTCCAGGAACGGCTTGGCGGTCTTCCACAGGTCGAGTTCCGGATAGAGCTGGCGACCGAGTCCCTCGATATTGAGCAGGGTCTTCTGCAGCAGCACCAGCTGCGGCTGTACTTCCATGTTGAAGCGGCGAGCCGTCTGGAACAGGCGCAACAGCACATTGCCGAAGGAGATTTCCTTGAGCGGCTTTTCGAAGATCGGTTCGCATACCGTGCGGATCGCCGATTCGAATTCGTCGACGCGCGTGCCGTCCGGCACCCACTCGGACTCGACATGCAATTCGGCGACGCGCCGGTAATCGCGGTTGAAAAAGGCGAGGAAGTTTTCCGCAAGGTAGCGCTGGTCGACCGGGTTCAGGGTACCCATGATGCCGAAGTCCACTGCCATGTAGCGCCCGTCATGACCGACGAAGATGTTGCCGGGATGCATGTCTGCGTGGAAGAAATTATGCCGGAACACCTGTGTGAAGAAGATCTCCACGCCGCGTTCAGAAAGCGTCTTCAGGTCGATGCCGCTGTTCCGCAGTGCCTTGATGTCGCTGATCTGGATACCGCGGATGCGTTCCATGACCATGATCTCGGGGCGGCAGTAGTCCCAGTACACCTCGGGTACGTAAAGGAGGTTGCTGTCGGCGAAATTGCGCCGCAGCTGCGAGGCATTGGCCGCCTCGCGCAACAGGTCGAGTTCGTCGTACAGGGTCTTTTCGAATTCGGCGACCACCTCGCATGGCCGCAAGCGCTTGCCGATCGACCAGTAGCGTTCGGCCAGCCCCGCCACCGTGTACAGCAGGTTGACGTCGCGCTCGATGAAATACCTGACATTGGGACGCAGCACCTTGATGACGACTTCGGTGCCGTCCTTCAGGCGCGCGGTGTGCACCTGCGCGATCGACGCCGAGGCGAGCGGTATCTCCTCGAACTCCTCGAACACGCTCCCGACCGGCTGACCGAAAACCTTCTCGATCTGTGCCTTCGCCAGACTGCCGGGAAACGGCGGCACATCATCCTGCAGATGCGCCAGCTCCAGTGCGATGTCGTCGGGCAGCAGGTCCTGGCGGGTGGACAGGATCTGGCCGAACTTGACGTAGATCGGCCCGAGCTCCTCGAGCGCGCGGCGGATGCGCACGCCGCGCGGACCGCGCTTGCGCGGAATCCAGTTCCACGGTGCCAGGTAGTACAGGAACCGGACCGGTCGGAACAGGTGCGTGGCGAGGATGATTTCGTCAAGTCCGTGCCGGGCGAGCACGAAATTGATATGGATCAGGCGAATGATCTGGGCGGGCCGGATCATGCCGGTCTTGCGCCGTCGCCCGGGCGTTGCAGGCGCTTGATACGGGCGGCGAGGCGGTCGGCGTCCGTCCGGAGACGTGCGACATCCGCGGCAAAGTTATCGACCTCGATCCGTGCCGGCAGCAGGCGAAGCTCTTCCTTCAGATAGTCACCGATGTCCTGCTCCAGGGTCAGGCGGCCGTGGCGCAGTGTCCTGCCCGCCCGGCGCGCGGCGTTGCCCAGCCGGTGTGCGACGGTGTCGCCGGCCAGCCTTGAGAGGTGCTCTTCCCAGTCGATGTCCATCTCATCGAGGATGGCCTTGAATTCCTGTCCGGTTTCGACGTCGCCGCTGATGGTGACCTCGCCCGTGAACAGCGGCTTGCCGGTAGTGCCGCCGATGCCGAGCCGTGCGAGCGCCAGCGGGCTGCCGTGCAGCAGGGTATCGGCCGGTCCCTCGTGTTCGCCGCTGATGCGGATGCCGTGCTCGCCGGGGTAGAGATACAGCTGCAGGCCGGTCCCGGTCAGATCGATGCCGATGCAGCGCCCTTCCAGCGCGGCCATGCGCGCCCGGTTGTCCGGGTCGAGCCCCATCCAGCCGTTGGCGGCGGACTCGAGCATACGGATGAATCCCGCCGGCAGCGTCATACCGCGGCGCGTGCCCGTGCCGCCGCCCTGCTCAGAACTTGTAGCCACGGTGGATGGCGACGATGCCGCCGCTCAGGTTGTGATAGTCGCATTGCTCGAAACCGGCCTGCTCCAGCATGCCCTGCAGCGTCTGCTGGTCCGGGTGCATGCGGATGGATTCCGCGAGATAACGGTAGCTGTCGGCGTCGCGCGCGACCAGCCGTCCGAGCCGGGGCAGGATGCTGAACGAATAGAAGTCATAGGCCGGCTTGAGCACGGGCGCGGGGCGGGAAAATTCCAGCACCAGCAGGCGGCCGCCCGGCCGCAGCACCCGCTGCATCGCGTGCAGTGCCCGTTGCTTGTCAGTGACGTTGCGCAGGCCGAACGCGATCGTGACCAGGTCGAAGCTGTTGTCGGGGAACGGCAGCTGCTCTGCGTTGGCCAGGGCAAAACTCACGTTGCCGCTGATGCCGTGGTCCAGCAGGGCGCTGCGGCCGTTGTTCAGCATGGCGGCATTGATATCCGACAGCACCACGTGACCGGTGGGCCCGGTGAGCGGCGCCATCAGCCGCGTAAGGTCCCCTGTGCCGCCGGCCAGGTCCAGGATGCGCTGGCCGGGGCGTATGCCGGCCATATTGATGGCGTAGCGCTTCCAGAGCCGGTGGATGCCGAATGACATGAGGTCGTTCATCAGGTCGTAGTTGTCGGCGACCGAATCGAACACCGCCCGCACATGCCCTGCCTTTTCCTCGACCGGCACATCGCGAAAACCGAAATGGGTCGTTTTGTCTGGCATGGCGGCTCGTATCCCGATAATGATTGATTAATTTACCGTAAAGGGCGGCGGCGCGCAGGGAAAAATGCAGCAGCCGGCAGCCGGGACCGTCAGTCCGTGGCGTGTTCCCCGCGGCTGTGTCCGGCAGCGGCCAGCTTGTCCAGGTATTCCTGCCAGTATCTGTCCCTGTTCTTGCCCAGGTCGTAGAGGGTTTCCCAGGAATAGATGCCGGTATCATGCCCGTCGTCGAAGGTCGGCTGGATGGCATAGCTGCCGACCGGATCCAGGCGGGTGATTACCACGTCTTCCTTGCCGATCTGCAGCGTGCCCTGGCCCGGCCCGTGGCCCTGCACTTCCGCCGAGGGCGAATGCACGCGCAGGAATTCATAGCTCAGTGTGAATGACTCGCCGGTGTCGAAGGCAATTTTCAGGACGCGGGATTTCTGGTGCAGGCTGATCTCAACGGGTTTCGGTTTGCTCGGCATGGTTTTACCTTCGGTATGAGTTTGTTGTTACTGGGCAATGCACGATTTGTGCAGGGGCATGGCGTCGATTTGTGTCCGGCGCAGACCCGGGCAGGCTCGTCAGAGTATATACCGGCTCAGGTCCTCGTCCTGCGCCAGCGCGGCGAGTTGCGCATCGACATAGGCCGCATCGATACGGGTCGTGCTGCCGGCGCGGTCGGTTGCCTCGAATGAAATGGACTCCAGCAGGCGTTCCAGGACCGTGTGCAGGCGCCGTGCGCCGATGTTCTCGGTGCGCGCGTTGATGTTGCTGGCGATTTCGGCGATCCGCTCGATACCGTCGGCGCTGAATTCCAGGGTCACGGACTCTGTGGCCAGCAGTGCCGCATACTGCTCGGTGAGCGAGGCATCCGGTTCGGTGAGAATGCGCACGAAGTCGGCGGCATTCAGGTCGTCCAGCTCGACCCGGATCGGCAGGCGGCCCTGCAGTTCCGGGATCAGGTCGGAGGGCTTGGACAGGTGGAAGGCACCCGAGGCGATGAACAGGATGTGGTCGGTCTTGATCATGCCGTGCTTGGTGGTGACGGTGCAGCCTTCCACGAGTGGCAGCAAGTCGCGCTGCACGCCCTCGCGCGAGACGTCCGGGCCGCTGCTCTCGCCGCGCCGTGTGACCTTGTCGATCTCGTCGATGAACACGATGCCGTTCTGCTCGACGTTGTCCAGTGCCTGGTGCTTGAGCTCGTCCTCGTTGACCATGCGTGCGGCCTCTTCCTCGATCAGCAGCCGGCGCGCATCGCGGATGCGCAGCTTGCGGGTCTTGCTGCGCTTGCCGCCCATGTTCTGGAACATGTCCTGCAGCTGGCTGGTCATTTCCTCCATGCCGGGCGGAGCCATGATCTCCACGCCGACCGGCGTGGCCGCCACGGTGATCTCGATTTCCTTGTCGTCCAGTGCGCCCTCGCGCAGCCGCTTGCGAAATTTCTGGCGGGTGTCGGATTC
>JBATJF010000444.1:0-5742 GCA_049668345.1 Gammaproteobacteria bacterium | reverse complement strand
GTGACATGCGGCGCGATGCCGCGGCGGGTGGTCTCGACCTCGGGGAGTTCGGGCATAACGGTTACGTGTTATGGATTTGGCAGGTCGGGTGATTATAGGCAGGTTTTTCTGAAGTGCGTCTGTTTGCGCGGTTTTCCAGGCCTTCGGGGCCACCTTTATTATTGCCCCTTTTCCTGGATCTTCCCCTGATTGAGTGGGTGACACATCAGCTTAGACGAGACGCATTCCTTCTGATGGCAAGGTCGTTGGCCGAATGTATCCGGACCTGCTCAATCAGACCGTAGGGTCGAATTCATTCGACCGGCGGTGTTTCATCGTTATGAAATCAGACCTGTAGGGTCGAATTCATTCGACCATTCACGAACCACCAGGCGTGCTGCGGTAATATCAGTAAACAAAGGGTGACGACCGCGGATAACCCTGGTGACGCACCAGACCTGATGGTGCAGGGAGTGACGTCCCCTGCGCCATGCGTCACAGGACAGGGCGACGCCTTGTCTCCAGTGGCAACAGGCTGTTGGCCGAATGAATTCGGCCCTGCAACGGTAATCTGCCCACTCGATTCGGGAAGAGCCCTTTTCTTTGGCGGAGCAAGGAAAAGTATCTCGCCCGTCAGGGCGAAACCTGGTCCGGCAATCCCAGCAATCCCGCCCCGACATCGCCGGTGAGGTGATACTGGAGACCCCGGTCAGTCCGCGCCAGTACCAGGTCGGGTTCGTGTGCGACGATGCGAAACTCGACGGGTGCGTCGGCCTCCTTGAGTGTCACGCGGATGGTGTCGGGGTGCTCGCCGGGTTCGTAGCGGCGTACGTACAGCGCGCTCGCCCGCTGCCAGTTCTGCACCAGCTGATCGATGGCATCGGCGGAGGTAGCGGGCTGCGCGGGATCCAGTTGCCAGTGCACGTCATCGCTGCGGGTCAACTTCAGGTCGGGCAGTTCGAGCGCGACCATCGTTGCTTCCTGCGGTAGCAGGCGGCGACTGGCGAAATTGGCGAGACCGGCGTTGAGCAGGTGCGGGTAGTTGTCCTCGACCAGGTAGACCGTTGCGCCGAGCCTGACGTAGCGCAGGCCCTCGATGGCCTCGGTATCGCCGAGGTCGATTTCCGTGGCGTCGAAGCGCACGCCGGCCTGTGGCGGGTCCAGCCCCAGGGCCGCGAGGTCGAGCGAGCTGGCCGGATAGCTGCGAATGCCAGGCGCTTCCAGCAGCGCCAGCAGGGTATGCACCTGGAATTCATCGGCCGGGATGGCGGTGGTGCCGTCTATAAGCCAGTGTCCGTCGTGCCGGCTGAACGTGAGCGGTGCGGCAGTGCTGCGTGTCAGTTCGATCATGCTGACCTGTTGTGGATCGATGCCGGTGATGGCCTGTGGCGCGCTGTCGCGTTCCAGGCCAGGGCGCAGCCAGATCAGTGCGACCAGCCCGAGGGCGATGACGGCCAGTGCCAGGTTGAGGAGGGTACGGGTCGACATCGTCTGCTAACCCGCATTTCCCGCCGGGGCAGGCGCTGCCGGAACACACCCTGTTTGTCGCCGTATCTGTTTCGCTCTCATGATGTCAGCCCATTATGTCGTACTACCGCCGCCCCGTGGGACAGGCGGGCTAGCGCCGGCGGCGGCGCAGCCAGATGACCAGCCCCGCCACCAGCAACAGCAGCGGCAGGCCGACCAGGAAGCCGAGACCGATGACGGCCGTGGTCGCGGGATCCATCACCAGCGCGGTGTCGGGTGCGCCGCGTACGCGGATGTCCATGAAGGCGTCGTCGTGACTCAGCCAGGTGACCAGGTTGAGTCCGAGGTCCAGGTTGCCGGCATTGCCCAGGTAGGTGTTGGACAGGAAATCGCCGTCACCGACCACTACGGCGCGTTGTTCGTCGCCGTCATTGCCGCCGGTTTTGCTGCGCACCAGCGCGACCCCGATGTCGAGCGGTCCGGCGCGTTCGTCCGTGCCCGGGTCGAACCCGATCTCGCCTTCGAGTGCGCCGAGTTCCGTCCACGAGCGTTCCAGCGTGGTCAGCAGCGGTACCGCGTGCCACTGCGTGGAGTCGTTGATCTCCAGCGCGACCGCCTCCGGGTAGACGCTGACCATGGACATTTCGCGCGTGACCGGGTGATTCGGGTAGCCGGTCACCACGACGAAGCTCGGGTTCTCCACGCCAAACATCGCGCTGGTCGCATCCACGACGCGGCCGGGCAGCGGGAGGATGCCCAGGTCGTCGGCCAGCGGCGTCAGGCTGCGCGGTCCATCGGGTTCGGTCAGCCACAGCAGGTTGCCGCCCCGCGCGAGGAAGTCCTGCAGGGCGGCAACCTCGCCGGGCAGCAGTTCCACGCGCGGGCTGGCCAGCACCAGCACGCTGGTATTGGCCGGGACCGCGTTCTCGGCGAGGCTGACGGTCTGTACCCTGAGGCCCTTGCGTTCCAGTTCCGCGCCGAACTGTCCCATGCCGAAATTGGTGTCACCGCCAGGCGGACGCTCGCCGTGGCCGCTGACGAAGACGATCCAGCGTTCCTGCTGGCGCGACAGGCGCAGCAGCGCATTGCTGAGGTGCTGCTCGCCCAGCGTCTTGATGTTCTCGCTGGCGCCGCGGTAGCTGATGACGATGGCGCCGCCGCGGGTGATACCGAGTTCGCGCACCTGTTCCGGCACGGTGTCCGGGTTGATGAATTCCAGCGTGATGTCGGACTTGAAGCGCTGGTAGCTGCCGACCAGGTCGCGTATCTGCTGACGCAGCAACGGGTCCGGGCCGACGTAGGCGGTGATGTTGACCGGCGCGTCGAGATTGGCGAGCAGCTTGTGCGTATCTCCGGAGATGGTGTTGCGTGCGCCCGCGGTCCAGTCCGCCTGGTAGACGTACTGCGTGCTCAGCCAGGCGAGCATGCCGACCACGCCGACGAACAGCAGGGTGAACAGCACGCCCTGCAGGCGCAGCCGGTTGCGGATGTGCTGCGTGATTTTCATTGCTCAGTTCTGCAGCCGCATGCTGTCGAGGCGGCGGATGGTGAAGCCGATGAACAGGGCGACGACCAGCAGGTAGTAGCTGACGTCCATGCTGTTGAACAGGCCCTTCAGCAGTGGATCGTAGTGCGTCAGCATGGACAGGTACGCCAGTACCCCGCTGCCGTCATCGGCTGCCGTGGCGCCCTTGTCGATAATCCACAGCAGCAACAGCAGGCCGAAGGTGGTGACGGCAGCGACCGTGGGCTGCTGGGTAAGCGATGACATGTACACGCCGATGGCGGCGAACGCCGACAGCACCAGCACCAGCGCCAGGATGCAGGACGCCAGCTTGCCGAGGTCCAGGTCGGTGCCGGCCAGCAGCGACAGCGGCATCAGCGTCAGCATGGCGACCATCACCAGGAAGAAGCCGAGCACGCCGAGGTACTTGCCGAACACGATCTCGCTCATCGATACCGGCGCCGAGAACAGCAGGCTGAGCGTGCGGTTGCGGCGTTCCTCGCTGAGCACGCGCATGGTGATGAGCGGCGTGATCAGCAGCAGCACGATGGCGGCGTCCGCGTAGAGCGGGGCGATGATCATGTCGGCGATGCCTGGCGCGCCCTCCAGCGCGGCCAGCTGCGGCTGGATGGTCACGTACTGCTCGATGTAGGACAGGAACTGGAAGGCGAGGATGCCCTGCGTCACTGCGAGGATTGCCCACGCCAGCGGCGACAGGAACAGGCTGCGCAGTTCGCGCGCGGCGATGGTCAGGATCATCACGCGGCCTCCCCGCTGCGGTCCGCGGCGACATCGGCCGTGGTCAGGTCGATGAAGATCTGTTCCAGCGTGCTGCGCTCGGGTGCCAGTTCCACCAGCCGCCAGCCGGCGGCAACGGATTGTTCGATCAGTGCCTCGGACGGGTCGTCGCCGCCGTGGTGAAGGCGCACGCGGTCATCCTCCAGGTAGTCGACACCGGTTACGCCGGGCAGCCGCTGCAGGGCGGCGATGTCCGGGGTTGTGTTGAAGCGTGCCAGCAGCGAGGTCGCGTGCAGGCGTTCGTCCAGGTTGGCGATGGTTTCGGAGAACACCAGCCGGCCGCGGTTGATGATCTGCACGCGATTGCAGGTGGCCTGCACCTCGGGGAGGATATGCGTGGACAGGACGATGCCGTGCTCCTTGCCGAGTTCGCGGATCAGGGCGCGGATTTCGCGGATCTGCAGCGGATCGAGGCCAACCGTGGGTTCGTCGAGGATCACCACCGCCGGCGTGTGGATGATCGCCTGAGCGATGCCGACGCGTTGCTGGTAGCCCTTGGACAGGTTGCCGATCAGGCGCCGGCCGACCGCGGTCAGCCCGCAGCGTTCCTTGGCGGTGTCGATGGCCGCCTGCCGGCGGTTGCGCTCGATGCGGTTGAGTTTCGCGCAATAGCCGAGGTATTCATCGACGGTCAGTTCGCGGTACACCGGCGGCTGTTCCGGCAGGTAGCCGATCTCGCACTTGGCGCGCTTGGGTGCATCCAGCAGGTCGATGCCAAGGATGTCAATTTCACCGGCGCTGGGTGCCAGGTTGCCGGTCAGCATCTGCATGGTGGTGGACTTGCCGGCACCGTTCGGGCCGAGGAAGCCGAGCACGTCGCCGCGTGCGAGGTCGAAGCTGACATTGTCGACCGCGCAGGTCTGGCTGTAATAGCGGTACAGGTTGGCGGCGTGTACCAGGGGGGTATTCGACATGGCGCCTATTATTCCCTTTGCCTCGGCGAATTCAAGCGGTAAAAGGTGCTATTGGGGGTAGGAGCGTATCTCATGCGCGATGGGTATTTAAACAGATCGCGGACGCGGTCCGCTCCTGCGCGTGCATTGATCAGGGACCGTAGGGTGCGTTTACGCACCGGTCACGGTGCACGAAGTGCACCCTACAACGCCTGTCGGGGCAGGTGCGCAGTCATGCGCGAATATCGGCGGCAGATTCGTTCGCGAACGCGTCCGCCTTGGCGCGCTACAATACGCGCCCAATGGCTGAATCCGATAACACCACCCCGAGACGCTGGCTGGGTATCGATACCGGCGGCACGTTCACCGACTTCGTACTGTTCGACGGTGAACGGCTGCGCATCCACAAGGTGCTCTCGACGCCGGCCGCGCCGGAACGCGCCATCCTGCAGGGTATCGCGGAGCTGGGCCTGTCCACTGCCGGGCTGCATGTCGTGCACGGGTCCACCGTGGCCACCAACGCCGCGCTGGAGCGCAAGGGCGTGCGCACGGCCTATATCGCCAACCGCGGGCTGGCCGACGTGCTCACCATCGGCCGCCAGGCGCGCCGCGAGCTGTATGAGCTGCAGCCCGCACCCGAGCCGCCGCCGGTGCCGTGCGAGCTGTGCTGGGAGGTCGGTGCGAGGCTGGGTGCCGACGGCGCGCGCGTTTCCACCCTGACGGATGCCGACCGTGCCGGGCTGCTGGCGCTGATCGGGCAGTTCAGGCCGGAGGCGGTGGCGATCAACCTGCTGTTTTCCTTTCTCGACGACAGCGACGAACGCACTATCGAGTCGTGGCTGCCAAAGGGGCTGTTCATCGCGCGCTCCTCGGCGGTGCTGCCCGAATACAGGGAATATGAGCGCGGTATCGCCACCTGGCTGAATGCCTGGGTCGGACCGCGCGTGGCCGGTTACCTCGAGCGGCTCAATGCCGCACTCGCCCCGGCGCCGGTGGCGGTCATGCAGAGCAGCGGCGGCACGATCAATGCCGTGCTGGCCGGCCGCAAGGCGGTGCACCTGCTGTTGTCCGGCCCGGCCGGCGGCCTGATGGGGGCGCGGT
>JBATJF010000443.1:0-4914 GCA_049668345.1 Gammaproteobacteria bacterium | reverse complement strand
CACCATCCCATATCGCTCTGAGCCACGTGCCTGCTTCCGAACCCAAGCTTTGGCTTCACTTAAATCTCTTGTTAACACAATAGGAAAGTTTTTTTGAATTTCCAATAAGCTACTGCGGGCTGCTTCTGTTTCGATATCTAATAACTGCTTTACAAATAACGAAACTTTCTCACTACGGAATGATCGCACAGACGTCTTAAGGTGTAGTTCTGGTAGAAATGTTACATTCGCATTCTGCTTAGCCCTATCTAGTATTTCGCCTGCTCCATATTCGCTGTCTGACAAGCGATCTGAAATATATACCTTCCAATCTGCGAAAGACGTCTCGATTGCCTCAAGCCACTCTTGAATTCCTGCTTCACCAGTATTTATTTCTTGCCCGCCACCAACCAGACATACCACAGCGGCCCAATCTGGGTGCCTATCCATACATGAAATTAGGAACTCGGGCTCTGATTGCTTGAAGTTCTCCTGATTTTTCTTTTCCCGCATAAACTTAACTGTTTGGTCTTTGGTCCATGCACGTTGCGCCTCATCAAATAAGACAACATGCTCAACAGGCGGCTTAGCAAGATCAAGCAAACCCTCATCGCGGAAATGATGGACATTTTGAATAAATGCTTTCACTTCGCTAAGCGCATCTCCTTTACGTATTTTCTTCCCAACGTCTCTTTGTTGCGCAACTTTGTCACGTGCAAGAGCCTCCTGAAGAATCTTCACCAATGGTCCATTACCAGATAAATAGACACTATAAAGCTCATCATTTGGATTGATATGCGTAGTAGCTATATTCAACCCAACTAATGTTTTTCCAGCTCCGGGTACGCCTGTAACCAAAACGATAGATTTTTCATTTCTATCTCTTGATATTTTTATAACTTCAGCGACAGCGCTTGATGTTTGAGATAAATTTCTAGCACACGCATCACTTCGGGAAATATCTTCCACCGAATGCCCATTATATAGTGCTAATGTAGCCTCAATTATGGTTGGTGTAGGTTTGTAACCGCTACGCTCCCATACATCCAATTCAATGGGACTGCCTAATTGCTGGTTAAGCAATTTTTCAATCGCATTTCCTACATTTTCACCATTGCAACAAATTGGATGAAACAAGTTATTAGTTGGTCTCACATCGAGACCTAAGCTGATATTTGGTGCTTTTGTAGCAATCAAGATAGGTACTATCGTGGCCTGATGGCTTCCTTCGTGGAAATTATGTAAATCCAGCGCGTAATCCATAACTTGATCCAAGTCAGCTGATTCATAGGTGGATGCGCCTACTTTAAACTCTAATATGAAGATTACTGATTGAATAATAACGACAGCATCGATTCGCCTGCCCATTCTTGGAATTGAATACTCGAAATAAATTCGACCCCTATATTTCCACAAAACATTTTGTAATATTGTTGTCTGCTCGACCCAGGCATTCCTTTGTGAAGGCGTCAAATCGAATGCATGCTCATGAATCATGCAACCCAGGATGTGAGAAGAATCCTGTTTGCAGAATTCATCAATTGATGAGACATAGTATGCTCGTCTCATGAGTTACCTCTGAACATTAAAAGTGGCCGGATACACTGCTGCAAGACTTAACTACGGATTAATCCCAGGCGCAATTGAGGTATGTCAAGGAGAAAATATTTCTCATGTATCAGCCTCGCCGGGGTCGCACACCCGCCAGCCGGCCGCGCTCAGTTTAGCATCGATCTCCTGACGCGATTCGGCTTCGAGTTTTATACCTACTGGGACCAAGCCCTTGTCTCCCGATGCCCTGCAAATATTCACGCCGGCAAGGCGGTGCTACAAAATCATCGCGGATGAGATCCGCTCCTACAAGTCCACCTACCTGGCGGAGTGCTGCTGATGCCCTGTTTGTTGCTCGTGCGTGAAACGCACTTGCCGGTGCGTGGCACGCACCCTACGATTTCCCCTGTTCGTTGCTGGTGCGTGAAACACACATTTGCCGGTGCGTGGAACGCACCCTACGTTTACCTCTAGCACCCATCATCACAATCGCTGTACTTCGCCGCCTTGCCGCGCACCTTGTCCGCCGGGTACTTTTTCGCGTTCAGTTCGATCTTGGCATTCACCGCCTGTTCCATGTCGATGCCGAGTTTGTCGGCGAGGCGGATGAGGTAGATCTGGATGTCGGCGAGTTCCTGTTCCACCCCGGTGAGTTTGTCGGGTGGCAGGGCCTGGCTTTGTTCTTCGGTCAGCCACTGGAAGTGTTCGACCAGTTCGGCGGCCTCGACGATGAGCGCCATGGCGAGGTTTTTCGGGGAGTGGAACTGGTCCCAGTCGCGTTCGGCGGCGAAGTCGCGCAGGGTGTGTTTGATCTGGTCGAGTGATTTCACGGGGTGATGGGTTGGGTCCTGGTGGTTTGGTTTGGTTTGGTTTGGTAGTGCGGCACAAGTTTTTGCGCATTCCCGCGGCAATTGTCCGGTTGCGTGGCAGCAGAACCTGTTGCGATCTGGTGCGCAAAAAAAGATCGCGCTTGCGAAGCGCTCCTACACCAGTAAGTTGGTCCGTGGCGGCGGGCCCGTCCGCTGTGTGCGGGGCAGCCGGTCTCAGATCAAGCGGCATGTTAACACGTTAATTTTCAGGGGGAATTAGTACATATGGATTAATTGACTGCTTGCCTGTTGTGTAACGCGCGGCTCGTGATGATTGATCGGTTATACGTGCGTTTTTTCCCGGCAACGGCTCAGGTCCTGCCCAGGGTCACAGGATGCGCTGTGCGCACCCCATACTTCAGGAACCCGCGTTGCTGGCACGGACCCGACCATCCGGCCGTCTATGGCAAACCGTGGCGACGGACTCCGGAAATATGAACCCCTGGAAGCAACCTGTAACAGTCCACGTACTTGATTAACCTCACATATAAGATAGTGAAACACCTTCAGGCTGGCCGGTCACACAAACCGAAAATGCCCTGCCGCCTTGGCTACTACCGAAAGCCAGCTAGACTGAATTCATACAACCATTCCAGTTTCCTGCCGGGCCGGGACCCGCCGGCAGGCAAAGGTGCGGGTTGATAGTGCATGGCGCTAACGTCGCCTGCTTGCACCCGTTGTCCACCAACGCACCACAAACATAACAAACATGACGAGGAGGTACATCATCATGAGACTACTGACACTGATTGGCTCGGCAGCAATGCCGCTACTGTTTACCGGCGCAGTCCAGGCCGCCAGTTTTTTTCACAAGGCGCCGTTTGATTTCCTGTTCGGGAACCACATGGATACCCACCAGGAAAACAATCTGACGGTCGACGGAAACACGGGCGCGCCCGAAAGCCTGCTCGGGAAGTTCTACATTATTTTCACAGGAGACATCGATCCGGCTTCGGGTCTGCCCATTGCACGGCATCCCCGCGGGCTGGCGAGTGACGGTTCCCATGATGAACGGTGCGGGATAACCGTCAGCTGCGTTGTCGGCTGGGAGATGCGTGGCTTGCCGGGTGCGGCGAAGTTCGTGTCTCACAGCGGCGTCAATGGCGACGACCATCCGGTCTGGCTGGTGAATCGTGCCGAGGAATCTCCTGTCGCCCCTGTCCCGGGTATGGTGATCCCGCAGCCCGGCTATTACAGCCACTTCCACTGGATCACGACGACGAGCACCGATCCGCGGGCCAGCAGCGTCTCGCCAGCCTGTGACAAGAAGAATGCCGGCGAGCTGGAAACCGCGGCCCCGACAGCGGTCAATGAAGTGTGCCAGGGCTGGTTCCTGCAGATCACTGCCAGGCAGAAGTTCGCGTTCGAGCATGGCGGCGAGATTATCCCGATCCGCAATGGGGCGGACATCCGCAGTCATCTGAACATGGTCACGAACTACAAGCCGTGGCCTGACGGTACGATTACCACGACACGGGACTAGAGGTTGGCGTCAAGCGCGGCGATCGTTGTTGCCGGGGCCGGCTTATTGCCGGCCCGTGGCGGTTGATGCGGTTCGCAGGCTTATCGCATCCTGCGGACTGGAATAATCTGTTATTCCGTGTACAACCATGTGGTTCCGTGGCCATTCTTCTTTTCTCGAATCAGGTTTCACTTCCTCTGCTTCAGTTGCAGGGTGCACTTCGTGCACCGTTCATGGTGCGTAAAACGCACCCTACATCGATAGCATGGCCGGTGTGTGAAACGCAGCCTGTATCTCGCTCTATAACGCGGTTGTTACCTGGCTTCTACACCCTGCCGACAGACGGAACGCGGGTTGCCGCGCAGCGGGCCAGACTGTCGCTATCTGGCAATGACAGATCTGTCAGTCATACAAGTACTTGCACTTTGCGCCCTCCGGTCTGTCGTTGGCAGGAGACGGTTTGGCCTGTTCAAAACATGCTGATTCGCCTACGGAATTCCCATAATTAACATAAATCAATTACTTATTCTGTTTGGCCCGGCGCTTGCTTGATCGGCAGGTGATGCCAGGTCCGGGATAGGTATCCCGAATCCTGCGGCGCGGCTGCAGGTAGCGTCGACCCCCGTCAATACGCGGGTAGCGGCTATACCAGGACCGCACGCAGCGCCCGGCATCCTGATTACCGCCGGGCAAACGGAGGAGTTTTTGCAGCGGTTCATGCAGCACGAGGTACATGCAAAATGAAAAACACAAACCGTTTTCGGCAACACCGGGGGCGCTGGTCGAGCGCTCCATTGCTGGCGCTCCTGACAGGATCCCTTGTCGCGCTCCCGGTGTTTGCCGACCGCTATGAAGCGGTCGATCCCGGTGTCGATGCGGCACCCGCCGGCATCAACAACCAGGGCACGTTCGTCGGCTCCGGCTGGATTCTGACCGCCACCACCGCGTTCAACGAGGATGGCGGTGTCGTCGGCACCGGCCGGGTGGCGCTGACGGTGGACTTCAGCGAGCGGGGTCCGTTCACCTTCATCATGTAAACAGCCGCAATGGTTG
>JBATJF010000442.1:0-2059 GCA_049668345.1 Gammaproteobacteria bacterium | reverse complement strand
CTGCTGGCGGGCGGCCTGGTGGTGCTGATCGTGGCCTCGATGGGCCTGGCCGCGGCCAGGCTGGTGGTGCTCAAGATGCTGCCGTTCGACAACAAGTCGGAGCTGCAGGTCGTGGTCGACATGCCGGAAGGCACCGGCCTGGAGCAGACCACGCGCCTGCTGGGTGACATGGGGCGCTACATCGCGACCGTGCCCGAGGTCACCGATTACCAGGTCTATGCCGGTACCGCCGGGCCGATCAGCTTCAACGGGCTGGTGCGCCAGTACGACCTGCGGCGTGCCGCGAACCTGGGCGACATCCAGGTGAACCTGGTCGACAAGCATCACCGCGAGCGCAGGAGTCACGATATCGCGCGTGCTATCCGTGCGCCGCTGCAGGAACTGGCGCGACCCTATGATGCCAGCGTCAAGATCGTCGAGGTGCCGCCGGGGCCGCCGGTGCTGGCGCCGCTGGTGGCGGAGATTTACGGCCTGGATCATGCCGGGCAGCTGGAGGTCGCACGCCAGGTGCGCGCGGTGTTCGAGCAGACGCCCGATATCGTGGACGTCGATGACAGCGTCGAGGCGGATGCGCCGCAATGGATCGTGCAGGTCGATCGGCCCCGGGCCGCGCTGCACGGTATCAGCCAGCAGGCGATCACGGCGGCGCTGGCCACCGCGATCGGCGGCAGCGATGTCAGCTACCTGCACCGCGAGGATGCGAAGTACGCCATTCCCCTGCGCCTGCAACTCCCCGCCAGCGAGCGTGCCGGACCCGAGCCGGCGCTGACGCTGCGGCTGCGTGCGACGGACGGTGCGCTGGTGCCCCTGTCCGAACTGGTCAGCATCGAGCGCGCCACGCGCGAGCAGGCCATCTACCACAAGGACCTGCTGCCGGTCGTGTATGTCACCGGTGATATGGCGGGGCCGCTGGACAGTCCGCTGTACGGTATGCGACGTATCGCCGCAGAGCTTTCGGACAAGGGGGTTGCGGCCGCGCCCGAGCTGGGCCAGTTCCTGATCAATCCGCCGGACAATCCCTACCGCTATTCGCTCAAGTGGGACGGTGAATGGCAGACCACCTTCGAGACCTTCCGCGACATGGGCATCGCCTACACGGTCGGCCTGGTGCTGATCTACCTGCTGGTGGTCGTGCAGTTCCGCTCCTACCTGGTGCCGCTCATCATCATGATCCCGATCCCGCTGACGGTGATCGGCGTCATGCCCGGCCACGCCCTGCTGGGCGCGCAATTCACCGCCACCTCCATGATCGGCATGATTGCGCTGGCCGGCATCATCGTGCGCAACTCGATCCTGCTGGTGGATTTCATCAACGATGAACTGCGGGCCGGCACACCCTTCGACCGGGCGGTGATCCGCGCCGGCGTGGCGCGCACCAAGCCCATCGTGCTGACCGCGCTGGCCGCCATCCTGGGCGGATTTTTCATCCTCGATGACCCCATCTTCAATGGCCTGGCGATTGCGCTCATCTTCGGCCTGCTGGTGTCGACGCTGCTCACGCTGGTGGTGATACCGGTCATGTACTATGCGTTCATGTACCGGCGTCTCGGGCAAACACCAGAGGGCGCGGCAGGGGCTTCGGCATGATGCCTGGTGTTGCGATGCCATTCCCTGCGCGCGCCCTGCTGGGCGCGGGCCTGCTGCTGCTTGCCGGCTGCGCGACCACACCGGCGCCGGATCTGGCCACCGTCACAACGCAGCCGCCGGCGCAGTGGTCGTCGTCTGCCGGGTCCGGGCAGGTGCAGGGCGGCTGGCTGACGGAATTCGATGATGCGGAACTGCTGCGCCTGGTCGACGAGGCCGTTGCTGAAAACCACGACCTGCGCATCGCCGCCGCACGGCTCGACGAGGCGCAGGCCGCGGCGCGCAAGGCATCTGCGGCGAAGGTACCGATGGTGGGCGTGGATGCCGGTGCCCAGCGTGCCGGTGATTTCGAGTCGACTGCGCAGTCCGATGCCGGTGTGTCGCTGGCGATTGCCTGGGAGCTGGACGTGTGGGGGCGCATTCGTGCCGGGGCGGAGGCCGGTAGCGCCCGTGCCGCGGCTGCGGTCGGGGACTA
>JBATJF010000441.1:0-1629 GCA_049668345.1 Gammaproteobacteria bacterium | reverse complement strand
GTGACCAGGCCGCCGACCTTGGGGGCCACCCCCACTACATAGCCCTGCACTCGCGCCTGACTGGTGTAGGGTGTGAAGCGGTCGGCCTGCAGGTACCAGACCAGGCTGAGCAGGATCAGCAGCAGGATGCCCAGCACGCCTTTTTTCACGGAGCTGGCCGCGGCCCGTTCCTCCGGCTTGTCTTCCGCGTTGTATTCGTCGGCGGCGGTTTGTTCCTGTTCGGGTTTCTCACTCATTTCGTGGCGGCACCGGAGCTTGCTGATGGATTGACCGGGTTCATGGGCAGCGGCGCGCTGAGCAAATCACCCCAGTCGGTGCGCTGCTGCATACGGTTCCGGGTATCTTCGGGGATCAGTCCCTCGACCGGCGTGGCCATCCAGCCGCCGCCCAGGGCCTTGTACAGGCCGATTACCGCGCTGATGTGACTGCCGTGATTGATCAGTGCGCGCTCGGCCTGGGCAAACTTGGAGCGCTGCGCATCCAGCACCCGCTGGAAATCCGCATAGCCCTCGCGGTAGCGTGTATCGGCGATACTCAGCGCGCGCTCCGCCGCGTCCACGGACTGGTTCAGCAGGAGCTGCTGCTCGGCCGTCTTCACCGCGCTGACGGCCGCATCGTCGATCTCGCGCGCGGCCTGCAATACGGTGTTCTGGTAACTCTCGATCAGCTGTTGCAGCCTCGCGTCCTGCAGCCGCACATTGTTCTCGATGCGGCCATGGTCGAACAGGTTCCACTTGAGCGCCGGGCCGATTCCCAGGGTGCTGGTGTCCGGACTGCCGTCCAGCGTGGACCCCGACCAGCCGATACTGCCAAGAAGAGAGATCGCCGGGTAGAAGTCTGCCTCGGCGATACCGATCTGGGCCGACTGCGCCGCGATCTTGGCGGCGGCAGACCGGATGTCCGGGCGGCGCATGAGCAGGCTGGCCGGTATCACCGGGATCCCGGTCGAACTTGTGCTGGGCAGATCCTGCACCCCGCTTGCGAGTTCCGGCAGGTCCCCGGGCGCCCGGCCCAGCAGGGTGGCCAGGGCATTACGGGTCTTGTTCAGCGTCACTTCCAGACCGGGGATGGTCGACAAGGTGGCAAGGTACTGCGTCTTTGCCTGCTGCACGTCCAGTTCAGAATCGCCGCCACTCTGGTAGATCCTGCTGGTTATCTCGAAGCTGCGTTTCTGGATCGCGGCATTCTCTTTGGCGATGGCGATTCGCAGCTGAGTCGTGCGGTAGCCGAAATACAGATCCGCAACCTGGGCGTTGAGCAGGACCTGGACGTCCTGCTGATCGGCGATCGAGGCGAAGAAGGCCGCGTCGGCCGATTCGATGCCGCGCTTGAAGCGCCCCCAGAAATCCAGTTCCCAGCCGATATTGAAGCCGGCCTGATAGCTGACGAAGCTCTGGCTGTCGTCGGCCACCACACCACCATGATTGCGTGTATTCACATAGGTCGCCGCGCCGCTGCCCTGCTGTACCTGCGGATACAGGGTGCTACCGGCGATGCCGAGCTGAGCACGACTCTCGAGGATGCGCAGACCGGCGATGCGCAGAGAGGGGTTCTGTTCTTTCGCCAGTTCGATCAGCCGGTTGAGTACCGGATCGTTGAAATGCCGCCACCAGAAGCGAAAGTCGGCCT
>JBATJF010000440.1:0-1879 GCA_049668345.1 Gammaproteobacteria bacterium | reverse complement strand
AAAAGAAGAATGGCCACGGAAGCACACGGAAAAACAGTTAATGTAAGGTGCGTTTTACGCACCGGGAGCGTCAGGCAGGGTGCGTGCCATGCACCGGCAATGGTGCACTAAGTGCACCCTACAAATGAATCCGTGGACGTGGGACGTGAAAAGACGAATGGCCACGGAAGGACACGGAAAAACAGTTAATGTAGGGTGCGTTTTACGCACCGGGAGCGTCATGCAGGGTGCGTGCCATGCACCGGTAATGGTGCACAGAGTGCACCCTACGGGCCTGTTCCGTTAACAATACGAGCGGGGCTCCGCACAAAAACAAACCCCCGCCTGCGGGCGAGGGTCCGGTATGGAAACCCGGCGCCCGGCGCCGGGTTTCAACGCATCTGGTACTTGCGGGAACTGCGTACCAGCGAGCGCACCTTGGACATATGACTGCCCGTGCTGATGATCACGTGGCGCTCGACGTCGTCATAGACGCGCTCGGCATCGCAGTTGGCCGGATTGCCCGAGGTCTCGCATATATCCTTGACGAAGGCTTGTACGCAGACCGGCAGCTGTTCGTCGGTGCAGCCGAGGCAGCCATCGAAGGCGTGGTCACAGGCCAGCGCGCCGCCCGCAAACAGGACTGCTGCCAGTATCAGCGCATGTCTGCACCAGGTATTACCTAACTCCATGATTTATCTCCGAAAACATGATAGCGTCAACAAAACAGTGTCACAGTATACGCCTCGTCTACCGCAAGCGTAGTACAAATCAACGGCAGATTTAGGGGAATGTCGAGGGCCAGGGCGTGAAAAAATGTGAATAGTTTCTTGTCAGACAAGCGCTTGGCAAGACCTCTTTCACGAGCCTTTACTTTCTCCACTTGAATTGTGCGGATAATTCGCGCCTCGCTCAGGGAGAGGCGAGCATTGTTACGGGCATAGCCGGGTCGGGAAGCTTGTCCGGGCCATGTCTGCGCTCTTGCAACCTGTCGCCGTACTTGCAGGAGCGGACCACGTCCGCGAACTTTTCAAACAACGCATTTGCGCATACGATGCGCTCCTGCACCATCAGGCGCACCTGCAGGAGTGGACGTGGTCCGCGAACGATGCCTGTTGTCGCGGCCGGCGCCCGCGGGTTATTCCAGTGGCTGGCCGGGCGGCGCCAGCATCCGACCGGCATTGAGCACCACCAGTGCATAGCGCTGGCCGTTCACCTTCGCGGCCAGCCACGGCCGCACGGTGTCGACCAGTTCCTGCCGCGCCACCAGCGTTGGCAATGCCAGCCGCAGGTAGTCGCCTTCGCCGTTGAGGATGACCTGTTCCTCCCCGTCCGGCAGGTGCTGGATCACGAAGCGGTTCCAGTCCACGCGAATGCCGCCGGCCACTTCGCGCGTGATGGCCGCGGCGAGCGTGCCCAGTTCGGTCACCGCGCGCCCGCAGGCGGCGCGCTTGGCACCGAGGTTATCCATGGTGAAGAACTGGAACTCCAGCCCGTCACCGCTATCGCATACCGGTCCCGCCTGCTGACTGAAATGCCATTGCACATCGGCGCTGCTGACCTCCGGCAGGTACGCCGGGGCGGCGGTCGCCACCGGTTCGTCCAGCAGGCCCTCGCACCGGTTCAGCTCGCAGAAACGCGCGATCACGCGCTGCTCGAAGGCGGACTGTTCCCGCATGCGCGGGCTGCTCGCCACCACCGGCCGGCCCGACACGATCAGGTACAGGCTGCCCTCGGGGCCGATGCTGAGCTCGACCGGCGTGTCGGGCAGGATACTTTGCGCCAGCAGGGTGTAATCGACCGCCAGCTGTTCGACCGCGGCGGCCCAGCGCCGCAGCCCGCCCTGCTGTGTGCGGTCGCGCTTGTCGCGGCGCGCGCGTTGCGCCTCGTCGGAGTAGGC